>JAUTWY010000607.1 GCA_030838305.1 Acidobacteriaceae bacterium | reverse complement strand
GCAAGACTCTTGATCCGGGGCTCACAGTCGCACAAGCGGGGTTGCAGGCCTTGGATCGCTTTGACGTAATTAGGAGGCATAAGGTATGAGCCGTCAAAAAATCGCGTCATTGGACGAACTTTGGAGCGGCGAGATGTTGAGTTTGGAAGTCGCTGGGGAAAATATTCTGCTGGTCAATGTGGATGACCGGATTTATGCATATTCTGATGCTTGCCCTCACCAGAAAAGCCGCTTGAGCGAAGGCAGCCTAACGGGAAGAACGCTTCGTTGTGCCACGCATCATTGGGAGTTCGACGCGTGCACGGGACGTGGCATAAATCCTCAAAACGCCTGCTTAAAGGCATTGCCCGTAATCCTCGAGAGTGGCGACATTCTTCTCGATCTCGATACGAGTCTCACAGAAGCTGCGGCGGAGAAAGACAATCAACAATGACTGGCCAACCACCAGAAATCTATGATCGTGTAGGCCCCGTTCTCCTGTCGGGACCTGTCGCTATTGCGATCATTGCTGCGATCAAGGACCTCAACCAGGACGTCATGGTTGTGGACCGGGGCGCCTACGTAAGAGTGTTGGTTCCGCGATACTGCGTCGTCACTCGTTCCGCCATTGAAACGCATTTGGGGCGGTCCTTTCGGTTTCCAGGGGAGTTGGAGACAGTGATGTCGGCGTTCAAGGGTTCGCTTCAGTTGAATCAGAATGATGCGGCTTGGCGGTTGGCTCAGGCTCAAACTATGCGTTGAACCGGGCTTCTTTTTTCCAGAGAGTTTTATGGCACAGCAAAAAACATATTGGCACCTTCTGCCGCAAAAGCGGATGCCAACTGAATATGAAATTGTGACGTCGAAACTCCTCTGCTACACCGGCGAGGGCTTCACCGGGAAGAGGTTCGAACTCGACGTGCCGCTACTGGATTGGTACAAACGGTTCCAGCAAGACTCACCTCTGATCTGCGCTTCGTGGGAAAAATTTCGGGATCCGCGCGAGACTACTTACACAAAATACACCGAGATTCAGAGAGATAAGGAAATTTTCGTCGACGGTATCCTGGAAGAGATCGATTCAAGCGGTTACGATGGCCGGTTGTTGCCTCGATGGCTGCATGTTCTTTCTCGGGTGTTTGCTCCTTTCCGATATCCAGGACACGGCCTGCAGATGTTGGCGGCTTATGTTGGGCAAATGGCCCCCGGTGGACGCATTGTCATCGCCGCAACCCTGCAGGCGGGAGACGAAATGCGTCGCGTGCAGCGAATCGCCTACCGAGTCCGGCAGCTTCAACATATTTATCCTGGTTTCGCTAGCGATAGTAAAGCCCGCTGGCAGACCGATGCGCTGTGGCAGCCTTTGCGCATGGCCATCGAGAAGTTGCTCATTTGCTACGACTGGGCTGAGGCTTTCGTTGCTCTGAATCTCGTCCTCAAGCCCCTGATCGACGAGTTATTTATGAACCACCTTAGCGATCTCGCGCTGCGTGAAGGTGATTATCTGCTCGGTCGCATCCTTTATTCGCTCAACGAAGACTGTCGGTGGCATCGGGAATGGAGCCAGGCCCTGACCCGGATGGTCATCGAGGACAGCTCGCATAACGTCGGCACCCTTCAGGGCTGGATCGAGAAGTGGCATCCCGTTGCCGCGCGAGCCGCGCAAGCAGTTGCCCCATTGTTTGAGGGGAAGTTGGAAGATGCTCAGATGCCGCCGCTCGTGGGCGTGGCTCAGAAATTGGACAAATTTTATCGGGGCTACTTGTCCGACATGGGCTTGCAACCTTCCATTTCTGGCACTCTCTTATCTTGAATCGAATTATAACTGTCGTCTGTTTCTTGGCGAATGATGGAGAAACGCGAACTAATGCCCCCCGGGTTGGCGCTCTCCTCTCATAAACGCGCTGCTCGTCAGCGCTTGATTTCCTGACGAGAGGTCAGCTTCTCGGTACTGATCACCAAAGCGGTGTCAGGATTCCGGACAGGTGTCAATACACGGGATGCCAGATTTCAAGACGCGAGCCATTTCGCCCGCGTCTTTCCAAAAATCGAAGGCACCGCCTCTACCAGGTTCCGAGCGGATTATTGGTCGAGGGCGAAGTCCTGGATAGCGAGGTCGTGCTAATCACGGGACTAGGGTTGGTCTTCGACCACCGCCAGCACGGCAGCAAGTTATTCTGCTTATTGATCCTCGCAAGCGCCCAATCGGCCAATTTCTCGCCTTGCCTCACAAGCTCTGTCAAACCATTCAATGAATAGCGACTGAGTGTCATCACGTTGACCGTACTGTCATTGAGTTCCTCCCTGAGAAATTGCACAGGAAGAAAACACCCATACGGAGCAACGACTTAAACCGTTACTTCACCGCCGTTTGGTAACGCGAGTGCATCTATCCCGAGAGTTGAAGATTCGGAGTCGGCTATGTCCGGACTGGGGTTAGCGGAGCAAACCCGTTGGAGACACGTTTGCTCTTGTTCGGGCTTCAGCGAGTTCAAAACCGAAAATGGTCTCAGGAGGGCAAAAACATGGCAAAGAGAGTAGCTGATCTGCTTGTGGATGTTCTAGCAGAGGCAGGAGTTCAAAGAGTTTACGGTGTCAGCGGCGATTCGCTCAACGGAATCACGGATTCGATTCGCATGCACAGGGATATGCAGTGGGTTCATGTACGTCATGAGGAGGTGGCGGCGTTCGCGGCTGGTGCCGAAGCGCATCTCACAGGCAAATTGGCTGTATGTGCCGGCAGTTGCGGCCCGGGGAACATGCACTTAATCAATGGTCTTTATGACTGCCATCGGAGCCGCGTGCCCGTGCTGGCTATCGCCGCACAAATTCCCAGCCCTGAAATCGGCAGCGGATATTTTCAGGAGACTCATCCGGAGCATATCTTCGGTCAATGCAGCCACTATTGTGAGTTGGTGTCGCAGCCGGAGCAGATGCCTCGCGTACTCGAGATTGCGATGCAGACAGCAATCTCGCGACGCGGTGTTGCAGTCGTTGCCATTCCCGGCGATGTGGCTATGCGAGATGCTGTCCACGATAAGCCCAGGGTGCACTTTTCCGAGGCCAAGCCTACGATCTGTCCCTCCGAAGAGGAACTCAACATCCTCGCCGACATCCTGAATCGCTCGGAAAGAATCACCATCCTCGGCGGCGCTGGTTGCGCGGGAGCTCATGTCGAGCTGGTTGAGCTCGCCGGCAAGCTGCAAGCGCCGATCGTACACGCGATGCGTGGCAAGGAGTTCATCGAGTACGACAACCCCTTCGACGTGGGTATGACAGGTCTCCTCGGATTTTCTTCCGGCTATCACGCAATGATGAACTGCAAGACGCTGCTGATGATTGGCACGGACTTCCCGTATCAGCAGTTTTATCCGAAGGACGCCACTATTGTGCAGATCGACGTACGTGGTGAACAGCTCGGGCGCCGTACCAAGCTCGACTTCGGCTTCGTTGGGGATACGAAAACAACGCTGCGGGCCCTCTTACCAAAGCTCCAGCAAAACAAGTATGAAGCGCATCTGAAGAAATCGCTTGAGCATTATCGTGATGCGCGCAAGGGCCTAGACGACCTGGCCATACCTAATTCCAACAAAAAGCCGATTCATCCTCAACAGGTTGCACACGTACTCAACCAACTCGCAGCCGAGGATGCGATTTTCACCTGTGACGTCGGAACCCCAACCATCTGGGCCGCCCGGTATCTCTCCATGAACGGCAAACGAAGGATCATCGGTTCGTTTAATCACGGGTCGATGGCCAACGCTCTGCCTCAAGCCATTGGCG
>JAUTWY010000586.1 GCA_030838305.1 Acidobacteriaceae bacterium | reverse complement strand
TTGTGGGTCAGATCTTACCCATCTAAGTACTCCACACGCCACCGACCGTCTCTAACAGAGTTTCTGGTTCGCGCAACCACCCCAAAGGGTGGCCCATGCTTGACAAAGACTTATCATGGATGTCGGCAACCCGAAAGCAAGCAGCCGGCACCCTCAAGATTGCCCGAGGAACTGGTGTGCTCATCTACGAGTTTGGAAGCAGGGGCATCGGAGCAGTCCCATAAAGATTAAGGGCTAAGGTGCATCCAAGAAGTCCAAGGCTGCTCTACGAACACTCTTTGTATCTTGGCCATGCCTTAGAGATAACCGCCCCTTGATCGTCTCGCGTGTTGCCTTCAACACATCGTCGGAGAGGCGCTTATCGGAGACGGCACGCGCGACCCCAATCGCGCCTGCCATCGCGGAGAGAATGGAAGCGGCAAGCGCCTCGCTGTTGGGGGTGCCAGCGGCATCGATCCATCCTGCGAGAATGCTCACGAGGTTCTTCACGCCGGAATTAAAGGTGATGCTGAACGCTCTGGATTGCCTCGGAAAATCGGAACCAAGCGTAACGATCGGACACCCCGAGAGACTGTCCCGATGAGCGGACGACACATAAGCGTCGATAAAGTTCTTAAGCGCACGGCGAGGCGGTAAGCCATCGCCAAGGCGATGGTATTTTTGTTGCGCTTCCTCGAAGATGCCACCCAGCGCTTCCACCAGCAGCATCTCCCTGGACTTGAAATGCGCGTAGAAGCCGCCATGGGTAAGGCCCGCAGAATGCATCAGTTCGACGACGGTCAATTGTTCAGGCCCATTTTTGCGCAAAACCCGCCCGGCGAGCTTCACAAGCTTTGCGTGGGTCTCCGCTTTGTGTTTCTGGCTGTAACCCATCTTGGCCTCTGTTTCTGCCGCACGAATCGAGCCGCTTCCCTTGAATCTCTCCGAACCGTTCGCCAAAAAGACGATTCTATATGATGTCAATCATCTTCTTGCATGTATATGATGCATATCATATAGTTTTCGAGGAAAGAATCCAAACGGTTTCCGTGCTGGCTCTTCTATTTGCCGCTGAGCTCAGCCCTAAATACGGTGAAAACAACCCACGCTCGGATCGAGGTGGCTCAAGCTGATGTTTGACATCGACGGCAATTGGCGGCATCGGTTTGGCGGACGGCGAGGCGGTTTGTGAACGAAGGCGCGCACGTGTTCATCACGGGCCGCCGTGACGCGGAGTTGACCGCAGCGGCAATGGAAATCGGAAGAAATGTCACCGGCGTACAAAGAGACGAGGTTAACGGGAGAAATCGCATGAGCGAAGCATTAAGTCCCATCTTTGTGGTCGGCGGCACTGGCCGTCACGGAACAGGAGCATATGTAGCGCGACAGTTGCTCAGGCTGGGCTTACCGATCCGTGCGCTGGTTCGGCAAAGAGACGACCGGGCAAGAGCGCTGGAAGAGAGTGGGGCAAAAGTTGTGGTTGGGGAACTTCGTGATCGCCGGAGTCTCATCCCCGCTCTCGAAGGAACCGCTGCTGCCTATTTTACGTACCCGATCGCCGGCGGAATCATTGATGCGGCCGCTAACTTCGCGTCTGCCGCGCGCGCAGCGGGACTGAAACGCCTCGTCGTGATGTCGATGGGCCCCGCCAACCCCGACAATCCAAGCCACCTGGGACGCGCCCAATGGTTAGCGGAGGAACTGCTGGAGTGGTCGGGATTGTCTTGCATCCATCTGCGTATTGCAGCTATGTTCTTCGAAAATCTTGAGTTGCTGCATAACGAGGATATTTTAGGTGACGGTGCAATCCGGAACTCGTTTCCGGACCTCCCCATGAACTGGATTTCCGGTGAAGACGCCGGAAAGCTCGCGATTGCAGCCTTGCGGTTTCCCGAGCGGTTCGGCGACAAGACGGCCATCTACCCGACTGGCAGTGAAAAATTCACGCACAGTGAAGTCGCGGGGATTATCGGTCGGCATCTGGGACGTTCGCTGAGACACGAAACGATTTCAGACGAAGCTTGGCAAACGCGGCTCATGGAACTGAGCGAACACGACGGACGCATCACCCTGGACATGGCGCGTCATATATCCGCTGTCGGCGCCAGCATGCGAAAGCCTTTCCCCATAAACGATTTGTCCACACGGTGACGCACCAGCAGCCGATGACCCTCAATGACGCGCTGAGGTCCGGATATCTATCCTTTAAGGCGCGGACGACATGCGAGAGCTATGACCGGTGAGACAAGTTCCGCAACGAGTCGTGAGCGAGATCGGCGATGATGAACTCCGGAACATTTCAAGTAACGACGCCGAGCAACCGCAAGGCTGCGATGAGGGGTTCGATGCTCTCGGAAGTGGTCATGGCTCAGTTTCAGGCGCGATGCGAGCCCGGATCGGACGCGGTCTATCGCCATGCTACGGCATGGCGCCGGTTTATTAAATAACGGGTCGGATTGGAGGGACGCACATGAGCCTTGCGGATGAAGTCGGCGGCGGCCTCGATGGATTGTCGCAACTACGAATGCTGATGGCTTCGGGACGCAAGCCCGGCATTTTGGTCTCGCTCGACTTCGAGTTTGTCGAAGTCGAAGCTGGCAGGGCAGTTTTTGCAGGCACGCCGGGAAAGCACGTCTACAATCCGATTGGCACGGTGCATGGCGGCTATGCTGCGACGCTGCTCGATTCCGCCTGTGGTTGCGCCGTCCATTCCCGTCTCGCGGCAGCGCAGGCGTATACAACATTGGACCTGAAGGTCGCTTATCATAAGCCAATTACCAAAGACACCGGACTCTTGCGCGCCGAGGGCCGGGTGCTTTCGTTCGGGCGGAGGGCGGCGTTCGCCGAGGCCAAGTTGACCGATGCGAGCGGCAAATTGTATGCGTCCGCGATGTCAACGTTGCTTGTGTTTGACAGGTGAGTAAAAGGGCGACATCTGACTATGCGCCGCTAACGAATGGATTCCCCGGCGCTGCGGCGCCCGTCGAGAAGATCTACCCGTGGCTCGTTACGTTTCTGGAATTGGACGATGGCAAAACCATCGTTGCCGCCGATGGAGCGGACGAGATCGAGCCTGCTGCAGATGGCAAGAGCTTGACCGTCGACTGGAGACTCTGGGTTGTTCCAGGCGCCACGGCTGGGGATTTCGTCGATGCAGGTCTGGTCTCGGAAGTCACCTGGACCCTTCATGGAAACGGTCTTCGAAGAGTGGAGTCGCTGACTTCGTCCCGGCCATTGAACGCTCATCGCCTCTGGTTGACCATACCTAGTCGTTACGATCATATCGAGACCTCCTATCTTCAAGGTGCTCGCATTGATCGGCTGCTCTCACAAGAAACAACACTGGAAGTGCAAGTTAACAATCGGACTTGCCCTTCGACATTTCCGCCCACGCAACCGGCAATGACCCTCTGGGTCGCGCAGATTCGCGGCCCTCTTCCGCTGCATCTGATTCTTCAAAGCAAAAGTTTTTCATTGGCGCCAGCTCTGCCCAAGCACTGGGAACTCTCTCTGACCACGCAGCGAGGTAAGTGGCGCTGGTACGCCCGCCACAAAGCCAGGAACCACGTCATACCTACCAGGACGGCGAACTCAATTCGAGTTGCGGCGCGGACATTGATTACCCACACCTGTCGCCCCGTTTGCCGAGATCCGGACGCACGTGACAGCAGGTTGATTTCCAGTATTCTTGGGGTAGGTGTGATCAAAGGAGTCCGACGTGAAAGATGAAATCGCTCAAGCGATTGCTAACGAATTGCGACTTATTCGAGAGGAACTGCAGAAGCTCACCGGCGCGATAAAATCCAGCGCCAACCGGTCCGGAAACTCCTATGCCGACATCTCCAGAAAATCGCATCAGGCGCGCGCCCCGTTCTCGCCCGAGTCTGGCCAACCGGGAGGGCCGAAACAACAGCGGAACCCACGCGCCGGAGAACCGCGACGCCAGTGGCATCTTCCGAAAGATACGAGATGATTGAAGAACTTACGAAGTGCTGGCATCCAGAAAAGTGGCAGTGCGGGAGGACAATCTGAAACCCTCGATTTCTAATTCTGGAAAGAGAATTGGCGCTTCCGAACTTATCTAAAAACATTCTCTTCGCCAACATCGTGGAGGACGCAGATATTCTGGTGATAGACCGCGGTAGCGGCTTTCGCTTTACGGCGAAACCGCTCCAGCGCTTGTCGATTTCTGGCGATATCGTCGGGTAAAAACTTAACCGCGACGAACCGATCTAGTCGCGTCCTGAGCTCTGTAAACCACACACCCATCCCGCCACCACCGAACTTCTCCGAAACGACTTGGCCAATTCGCTCCACCATCGCGCGGCCATCTTAGGTGGTTCCAGAGAACGACGCTCAATGCAGAGGAAATACAGTTTTAAGATGTAGCGGCGGTCTACGCTGGCGATTCATAATCTAGTTGCTTCCAGCCGCACGTCCTGAGGCAGACGTGCCGTTGTGCGTTCTCGCTGCGGCTTCCAGAATTTCCGAACGGCTCACTGGGATGGTGAACACATGCTCAGCTGTTTCGATCTTGCTGAGGAAGTGCTG
>JAUTWY010000527.1 GCA_030838305.1 Acidobacteriaceae bacterium | reverse complement strand
CCGAAAACAAGGACAAAGGAGATATCGCCGGGTATCACTGCTGGGCTGAGTTCTATGCGACCAAGACCGGCTGGATCCCCGTTGACATTTCAGAGGCGTGGAAAGCGAAGGAGAAGCAAGAATATTTCTTCGGGAACATTGATGCCAATCGGGTGCAGGTATCCACGGGCCGCGACGTCAAACTGTCTCCTAAGCAGGATGGTCCCGCGCTAAATTACTTCGTATACCCGTATGTCGAGGTCGATGGTAAGCCGTACGAGAAGCTCGACAAGCACTTCAGCTTTGAGGAAGTAAAAAAACGGACTGAGACGACCAGTTTGAACAGGCCTGTTGGACTGCGGATGGGTAACGACCAAGGCCCTTATCACGATTGACTCGCGAGTCGTCGCCAACGTGGAAGAAATGGTGTTCTACCAGTCGCGACTGGTGGGCGGCGTGGAATCTGCCGCTGTGCTGTTCACGGATCAAACCACCGGGAAGGGCGCCCGGCATGACTTCCGCGCTGACCGCGACTCGGGAACCGCGTGTGGTTGCGACCTCTAATGCAGTGAGCTGGCTTTTTCCAGGGAAACCTCGCGTGCTGAACGAACCGCCTGCACTAGTTCGCGAGCTGCCTGCGTGATTTTTGCCAGATTCCCATCGCGCAAAGCGGCGGCGTTTATCAAGTCCCCACCAATCCCCAGAGCGAATGCTCCAGCGGCAATATAGCTGGCAGCGTTGGAGATGCCAACTCCGCCAGTGGGGATCAGCGCGGCGTGGGGAAAGGGACCTCTCAAGGACTGCAAATACTTTGGACCACCAACGTTGCCACAAGGGAAAATTTTGATCAGCTTTGCGCCATTGTCCTGGGCATGCATGAGTTCGGTGGGAGTCAGGGCTCCGGGAATTGCCAGCTTGCCGCAGGCCTGGGCTACCGCAAGCACGTGGGTCGACAGTCCCGGACTCACGAGAAATTCGGCGCCGGCGCGGATGGATTGCTCGGCTAGTTCGCGGGTAGTGACCGTACCGGCCCCAACCAGCACGGTGTTTCCGTGCTCGCGAATCACATGGCGGATGACCGCAACTGCGTTGGGAACCGTCATGGTTATTTCGAGAATTGGAATTCCGCCGGCACAGATGGCTTCGACCGCCCGGGTCGCATCTTCCACGGTTGCGGCGCGCACTACGGGCACGATGCCAATCTCGCCGATCCGGCGAATCACGTCCTCGATGGTCATGTGGTTGTCTCTTGCATAGCTCGCTGCTTTGCCGGCAAGCGAAATTCTTATTTACCGCTGAATGCGCGCCGTTTGTCCCTTCATCATCTGCAACACTTCGTCGAGACTGGCCATGGTCGTATCGCCGGGTGTTGTCATGGCCAGCGCGCCATGCGCGGCGCCACAGTCGACCGCCCACTGGGGCTCTTTTCCCGATAGAAATCCATAAATCAAGCCGGAAGCGAAGGAGTCGCCTCCGCCGACGCGATCGTAGATCTCGAGATTCTCACGGATGCGCGCCTGGCAAAAATCGCCATCGTAGTAGCACATTGCCCCCCAGTCGTTCCGCGTCGCGGTCTTAGCGTGGCGTAAAGTCGTGGCGACGACGGAGAGCTTTGGGAAGTGCTGCACCACGGTTTCAATCATTCTCTTGAAATTGTCCGGATCGAGCCGGGTATGGTGTTCGTCGAGATCCTTCACTGCAAAGCCGAGAGCTGCGGTGAAATCCTCTTCATTCCCAAACATCACGTCCACGAACGGCGCGAGATGCCGGTTCGTTTCCTGAGCTTTGGATTTTCCTCCCAACGACTTCCAAAGAGACGCACGGTAGTTCAAGTCGTAGGAAACCACGACGCCGGCCCGCTTGGCTGCTTCCATCGCTTCCTGGGCGACGAGGGGCGCGGTCTCGGAGAGCGCACAAAAGATTCCGCCCGTGTGAAACCAGCGCGTCCCGTCTTGGCGGAAGATCTGGTCCCAGTTGATTTCGCCGAGCTTCAGTTGCGAGACAGCGGTATGGCCGCGGTCCGAACATCCCAGTGGAGCGCGCAGGCCAAAACCCCTTTCTGTAAAATTCAACCCGTTGCGAGCGCTCCGGCCCACGCCGTCAAAGGGGACCCAGCGCACATATTTCTGGCTTATGCCTCCCTGCAGCATCAGGTCCTCGACCAGATGCCCGATCGGATTGTCCGCGAGAGCAGTGACCACAGCGGCGTCTAACCCAAAGCAGCGCCGGAGGCCGCGAGCGACGTTGTATTCGCCGCCGCCCTCCCAGGCGCGAAAGTGACGCGTGGTGGAGATGCGCTCGTCACCCGGGTCGAGCCGCAGCATGACTTCTCCCAGGCTGACCAGGTCCCACATGCAGCCGCTCTTCGATTTGATGTTCAATTTCGGCATGATCTATTTCACGAACTCGCGCGAGCAATGGACGATCTGGTGGCATCCTGATCAGACATCTGGCTGGAATTCTGAAACTGCTCTGGAGAAGAATCTGCTTTCGAACCCGCGAGTTGTCGCGATGGATCCACGAGCAGCCAGCAGAGCGCGCCCACCAGGCACAATGCCGCTGCCACTAGAAATGAAGTTGTCCAGCCGAATCGTGCTGCGATCCAGGGGGTGAGGGAGGCAGTGAGCGCTGCCCCAATCTGGTTCCCAGTATTCATAAAGCCCGATACCGAACCGGAAGACGCACCGGCAATGTCGGCCGTCACCGACCAGAAAGAACTTTGAGACAAATACAGTGCACCCGCACCACCGGCGAGCACCACGCTGGCCAGTCGCGCGCTTTGAACCTGAGAGCCGAAGGCAATAAACATTCCGGCAATGGCGATCGCGAATGCCGCCAGAGCACAGCGTCCAACGCGCGGTCCGCGCCACATGGTGAGGCGGTCGTTAATCAGTCCTCCTAAAAGGCAGCACACCAGCATGGCCAGGAACGGCAACATGGTGTAGAACGCGCTGGCCTTCAAGTCCAGGCCGCGCACTTTGGCGAGGTAGCGATAGAACCAGCTAAAGAAAATCCAGGCCACGTAGCCGTAGCAGAAGTAGCTCAGTGTTACCGCCCAGACCTCTTTACTCCGCACGACGCGTCCCCAGGGCACGAGCGTTTTCGGAGCATTCTGAGATTCAGCGTGCATCCGGCCGGAGCGAATCAGCATCAACTCCGAGGCTGAAACGCCAGCATGCTCGGCCGGTGAGTCACGGGCCGTAACAAACCATACCGCTCCAGCTGCAAATCCGATTACGGAACAGACCCAGAACGAGAACCGCCAGCCGTGGTGGACCATGATGTAAGTCACGAGCAAGGGCGTAAGGCCGGCGCCCGCACCCACGCCGGCGAAAATCCATCCATTCGCGATACCGCGCTCCGTGGTCGGAATCCAGCGCGCAATAAATTGATTGGCGGAAGGGTAGATGACCGCTTCGCCGGCACCGAGAAGAAAGCGGACCGCCACGAAAATAAAGAGCGCACCTGCTATGTCCGCCGGGACCATGGCAGTGAGCGCGGTGAAGATTCCCCACCACGTGACGCCCACGGCCAGCACCCGGCGCGGCCCAAAGCGGTCAGCGAGCCTGCCACCGGTAGTTTGGAAGAGTGCGTATCCGACCAGCAGGGCGCTAAATACTCTGCCCAGTTGCACGTCGCTGAGATGATAGGCCTCGGCGATGAATCCGCCGGCAATGGAGATGTTTACGCGGTCGAGATACGACACAGCACTGAGGACGAACAGCCAGAACACCAGAAACCAGCGCACGTGACTCGTTCTTGCACCAATCATCGCAGAGTGTTCCTCGGTTATACCGCGTGTTCACGCATCAGTCGTGAAAGTTGCGCGGCGACAATCTTGTCTTCGCCGGGTTGGAGCATGAAGGAGTTCATGGCCAGTCCCGGCCGCCCTTCGCCGCTCCCGATCACGATGGACGGCTTCGAACTGCGCAACAGCTTTGACGCCTGCTCAGGCGTCAGTGAAATGCGATCCGCGTTCCATGTGATGCTCATATGCGGCACGTGATTGGCGATGTCAGGAACAAAGAACGACGTGCTCACTCCGGGAACTCTATTGAGTTCGCGCGAGATCCCTTCCAGGCGGTCCTGCCACTCTTTCGCCAGAGCTTCATGATCTTCCGCGAGAAAAAGTTCGAGCGCCTTGACCATTCCCAGAATTTCTTCCTTGCCCACCTTCTGGCTCCGGCCTAGCGTGTCTTCGTGGGGGCTGTTATTAAGGAGAGCATTGGCCACCATGTCTTTGCGTCCGATCAGCAGGCCAGCACACTGCGGTCCGCGAATCGCTTTCCCGCCGCTGAACGTCACCAAGTCGAAGCCCATGTTGGTGTAGTCCCAAAGGTGTGAAACGGGTGGCGTATCGGCTGCGGCATCATTCATGCAGGGGAGGTTGTATTGCTTCGCCAGCCGGGGCCACTCGTCCACTTTGATCTGTCCGGCGGCGTTGGCGAAGTTGGTAAAGTGCATCATCGCTGTGCGCTCATTCACCGCGGCTCGCAGTTGATCGCGGGTTTCGATCTCGATGAGCTTGATTCCAGTGGAGCGAAGTTGATGATCAAACGGATTGCGATGCGTCTTCTGAATGATCACTTCTGACTTCATGCCGGCAAGATCGGGCAACTGCTGGATCAAAGGCTCTTTTCCACCAGTCAGAATGCCCGCCAATCCGGATTGCATGGCAGCCGCAGCGCCCGAGGTCACCAGCGTGGTGTAACCCTCCGGCAACTTGAGCATTTCCGCGATACGTTTGCCTGCGGCCACTTCCAGCTCCGGGATGCTTACGAAATGGCGTCCGGCCATCGTCATCACGGATTCCAGTTCAGGGTGGGGAAGAGAACCGCCCAGCATGGTCATGGTCCCCTCGCAGTTGATCACCGTCGTGACCCCGAGTTCCTCGTAGGGATTGCCGGTCCGTCCAAAACCGCTTACTGGTGCGGGTTCACGTGCGGCGCCCCGGTTCCAAGAGAACAACTTGCGTGGCGCCAAAATCGAGCCTGCGATGATTGCCACGCTGCCGAGAAAACTGCGCCGATTCCACTTCGAGTTGAGTCGCATGAGGTGGGCTCCTTTGCGTTTCACTTGCGGGTTACTGCGGCGATGCAATTGATTTCCACCAGCGAGTCTCCCGGCAATCCAGCCACCGCGACGGTTGTGCGCGCGGGGCCGCCGTGGGGGAAATAGGTGGAGAAGACTTTGTGCATTCCGTCCCAGTGTTCAATCTTTACCAGGAAGACATTAAGTTGAAGAATGCTGTCGGTTGACCCACCGCCAATTTCCACGTGCTTCTTTACTTTATCCATGACCATGCTGGTGTGAGATTCAATCGTCCATTCCTTGGAATCGCGAGTATCGTGCGCGCCCTGCCCCGCGACATAAATCAGCCCGTTATGGACAATCACCGGCATGATGATGTCTTTCTCTGAGCCCGGTTTGCCTTCGCTGTTCAGCTTGCGGATTCCGCCGTCTTTCTTCGCGGCGGAACTTTGACCCGATGCACGGCTAGGCAACAGGGTAGCGGTGAC
>JAUTWY010000517.1 GCA_030838305.1 Acidobacteriaceae bacterium | reverse complement strand
CATTTATTTTTTTGTGGTGGTGCCGGTGAATCTTCTGGTCGCGCGCATGAACCGCGGCGAGAAGCCGCCCGATCCGACGACCAAGAAATGTCCAGAATGCCTGAGTGAGATTCCGATTGAAGCCCGGCGGTGCGCGCATTGCACGCAGCCGGTGATGGGAAGGGCGGCTTAGGTGATTCACAGGTTCAGATAAGTTTCACCCTCGCGGGTTAGAGCCCAGCTTCTCGGGTACCATGACAGTATGAATGTCACCCGAGTTCTTAGCAGCTGTCTTTGTAGCTGCCTTTTCACGGTAGGTTTGGCTCGGGCGCAGATGCCACCTTCCTCTTCTTCTTCCTCCTCGAAATCGCAGCCGGTCAGAAAGCCCGCACGCACCGATTTCCAACCAGATACAGGCACCATCAGTGCGGGAGTGTACCGCAATGCGACGTTTGGATTCACCTGCAAGATTCCGGCGGGGTGGGTGCTGCGAACCGAGGAGATGAATGCCCGGGATGACGAAGACGCAGGGGCGAGTGCTGGAAAGAGCGGCCGGGTGCTACTCGCGGCGTTTTCGCGGCCTCCGGAGGCGCGGGCGGAGGATGTGAACGCATCGATTCTGATTGCGGCGGAGAGTGCGGCGGCTTATCCGGGAATGAAGGATGCCGCGCAATATTTTGGGGCGGTGACTGAGGTGGCCAAGGCGCAAGGGTTCGACATCGACGGGGAACCGTATGGGTTTGTGCTGGGTACGAAGACCTTGGTGCGCGGAGATTTTGAGAAGAATGTGGGCACGCGAGTGATGAGGCAGTCGACCCTGGTCATGTTGGCACACGGGTATGTCGTATCGCTTACGTTTATTGGCGGCACGGACGATGAGGTCGAGGAGTTGGTGCAAGCTCTGAGTTTTGCCGTCACCACCAAACCCGCGCGGTAGCCGCCCGAAGACCTGCGTTGCTGACGAAACCAGGGTCCGTCGCTGCGCTCGGGATGACATGCAACGATAGGGTGGACCTAGTCGAGCGGTTCGGGCTGGAGGGCGATGTTGGTTTCGCCTGCGGCTTTTTTCGTGGCGTATTTTTTCATCCAGGCTTTCCAGCTTTTGCCGGCGGCGGTGTCGCGTCCGGTGAATGCTAAGGCGGCGATGTCGGCGTAGGAGATCAAAGTTTTTTCGTTCGAATTTTTAGGGTAGAGACGGACCACGGAATCCTTCAGCGCGGCTCCGGTTCGCCGGTCAAAGAGATAGCCTTCGATTTTCGATCCGTCTTTGCGCGTGATGGTGACGTCGCCGCGGTAGTCGAAAGCTTTTTCCAGAGCGACGCGGATTTCTTCGTCCGTGGCGAGTTGGGGTATCCAGCCCTCGAGCTGTTCGTGAGCGGTGCCGGGAGCGACTTCGAGCGCGTCAGGATTGGCGTGGGGCACGGCTTGCGCGGCTTCGTGGTCGATGTGGCCGGATGCTTTTCCTGTCATGATCTTCTGAATATCAGGCGCGGGTTTCCTGCAGAGAATCGTTTGTCGATGATGCGATCTGCACCAGCGGATGCACCGGGGCTTGCGGCTCGTCCAACAAACGGAGCGCCTCCTCGTCACGATAAGTCGTGAACAGCGTCCCTTTCACCGTTGCCAGGAATCCACTGAGCGAACTGAACGTGGCGTTCACAGCGGATGCCTCATAACCACTGTGGACCATGCAATTGGCGCAGGCCGGATTGCCAGACTCGGTGCCGTAGTTGCTCCAGTTCGTCGTTGCGAGCAGCTCGGCGAATGTTTCGGCGTAGCCATCCTGAAGCAGGTAGCAGGGCTTCTGCCATCCGAAAATGTTGTAAGTCGGCATACCCCAGGGCGTGCAGGGATAAGTCTTTTTGCCCATCAGAAATTCCAGAAAAAGTGGCGACAGATTGAAGCGCCAGTTCTTTTTGCGGTTCGACAGGATCGCGCGGAACATCCGTCGAGTGCGAGCGCGTCCGAGGAAATGTTTTTGGTCGGGCGCTTTATCGTAGGAGTAGCCGGGCGAGAGCATCATGCCTTCGAGGCCGAGCTCCATCATGTCGTCAAAAAATGCTCGGACCGACTTGGGATCGGCGCCATCGAACAGCGTGGTGTTGGTGGTGACGCGGAAACCGCGGCTGAGGGCCTCTTTGATCGCATCGAGGGCAATGTCGTATCCGCCTTCGCGGCAGACGGCGAGGTCGTGCTCTTCGCGCTGGCCGTCGAGGTGGACGCTGAAAGTCAAATATTTGCTGGGCTTGAAGAGATGGATTTTCTCTTTCAGCAGCAAAGCATTGGTGCACAGATAAATATATTTCTTGCGCGCCACCAGGCCCTCGATGATCTCCCCGATTTGCGGGTGCATGAGCGGCTCGCCTCCGGGAATCGAGACCATGGGCGCTCCGCATTCGTCGGCGGCGCGGAAACATTCTTTCGGAGTCAGGTCTTTCTTCAGGATGTGGGCCGGATATTGAATCTTCCCGCATCCCGCGCAGGCGAGGTTGCAGCGGAACAGGGGCTCGAGCATGAGCACGAGCGGGTACTGCTTGCGGCCGGCGAGCTTCTGGCGAATAACATAGCTCGCTACAGTCCACATCTGTGAAACGGGAACAGCCATTATGGGTTGGTGACTCCTGTGACTTTATTTTAGCAGGCTCGGGTGTTTCGATGACGTTAAACGGGTTCAAGGTGCTGGAAAATGAAACACCTTGGTGCGAGCGGAAACGGGGCCGTTTACCGGCGCGGTTCACGCTTTGGCGAGGGTCGAAAAAGTGGCTGGAACGTGGTATACTTTCTTTAGTCGCCAAACGACCCTAAGTATAAGACATTTCAATAACTTGAGGTCATTTCGCAGGGCTGGTCGCGGACCTCGGTAGCGGCAACTTTGCGAAGACGTTTTTAAGGGCCCACCGGGCCCAGTTCTGAGAGAAAGCGGGGCATTCTCCCACGGAGCGGAATGGCCACCAAAGAGATCAATACTCCCATCGTCGAAACTAAAACAAAAAACGGAACTGTAACGCCGATCACCGGCAGCAATGGCGGCGGCAATAACGATTACAACGCCGACTCAATCAAAGTGCTCGGCGGCATGGAAGCTGTGCGCAAGCGTCCCGCCATGTACATCGGCTCGACCGGTGATATTGGACTGCACCACCTCGTCTATGAAGTGGTCGACAATTCCGTGGACGAAGCGCTCGCCGGCTTCGCCACCAAGATCGAAGTCACCATCCACATCGACAACAGCGTAACGGTTGTTGATGATGGGCGGGGGATTCCCGTGGACGATATGGATATTGACGGCGAGAAGGTCTCCGCGGCGCAGGTGGTGATGACGACGCTGCACGCTGGGGGGAAATTTGATTCGTCCACGTACAAGGTTTCGGGCGGGCTGCACGGGGTTGGCGTTTCGTGCGTGAACGCGCTGAGCGAAGAATTGGAGCTGGAAATCTGGCGCGATGGCGCGACCTGGGAGCAGACCTACTCCAAGGGCGAGCCTACCAGCAAGATGAAGAAGGTGGGTGCGGCCAAGCGGCGCGGGACTAAGGTTCACTTTCTGCCCGACCGAACCATTTTTACGGGCACGGTGGAATACAACTACGACACGCTGGCGCAGCGGCTGCGCGAACTCGCGTTCCTCAACAAAGGTTTGCTCATCACGCTGACCGATGAACGCTCGACCGACGCGAAGAGCGGCGAGGCCAAGCATTCGGACTTCAAGTACAACGGCGGCATCGCGGAATTCATCAAGCATCTGAACCGTGGCAAGCAGGTTCTGCACGACAAGCCGATCTATATGGAAGCGGAGCGCAGCGGCGTGGCCATGGAGATTGGGCTGCAATACAACGACGGGTATTCGGAGTCGGTGTTCAGCTTTGCCAACAACATTAACACCGTCGACGGGGGCACGCACCTTTCGGGCTTCCGCATGGCACTGACCCGCACGATTAATTACGCCGGCCAGCAGATGGGACTGTTTAAAGACGTCAAAGAAAATCTGACGGGCGACGATGTGCGCGAAGGACTGGTGGCGGTGATCAGCGTAAAACTGTCGCAGCCGCAGTTCGAAGGGCAGACCAAGGGCAAGCTGAATTCCGATATTGCCGGGGTCGTGCAAGCATTCATCAATGAACGGCTGGGCGCGTTCTTCGAACAGAACGCTACCGTGGCACGAAAGATTATCAACAAAGCGGTCGACGCGGCACGGGCGCGCGAGGCGGCGCGGAAGGCGCGCGATTTGACGCGACGCAAGGGGGCGCTTGATTCAGGCGGTCTGCCGGGCAAGCTGGCAGATTGTTCGGAGCGCGATCCGAACCGGTGCGAATTGTTTTTGGTTGAGGGCGAGTCCGCCGGTGGGACGGCGAAGCAGGGGCGTGACCGGCGCTTCCAGGCGATTCTGCCGTTGAAGGGGAAAATTCTTAACGTTGAAAAAGCGCGCTACGACAAGATGCTGGCGCACGAGGAAATTCGTGCCATGATCACGGCGCTCGGGACCGGCATTGCGAAGGATGATTTCGACCCGACGAAGGTGCGCTACGGAAAAATTATTCTGATGACCGACGCCGACGTGGACGGGTCGCACATCCGCACGCTGCTGCTGACGTTTTTCTTTCGGCACATGCAGGAGCTGATCAAGCGCGGGAACGTATTCATTGCGCAGCCGCCTTTGTACTCGATCAAGAAGGGCAAGTCGATGCAGTACATCAAAGACGATGATGCCTTCGACAAAGTCATGCTGAAGCGCGCGGCGGACGGTCTGATCGTGCGCTATGGCGAGGGCGCGGCCAAGCTGGAAGGCGCGAACCTGACGCGCTTTATGAGCGTGCTGAAGGAGTATCTCAACTTCTTCGACAAGGTGAATAAGCGTATCCGCGATGAGGCCGTTACGGAACTGCTGCCCCGGATGGATTTTTCGAAGCATGCGGATTTCGAGGGAGACAAGAAGACTCCGTCGAAAAAGATCGAGAAGCTGGAAAAGGAATTGAAGAAGTTGCAGAAAGACCGCAAGTTCAAGAGCGTGGAGTCGGTCTTCGACGA
>JAUTWY010000512.1 GCA_030838305.1 Acidobacteriaceae bacterium | reverse complement strand
GCATATCCAGTTGGGACGAGTGCTAGCTGCCGAGGGCAAGAACGACACTGCTTTCGCCGAATTGCAGGCGGGAATCAAACTGGCTCCAGGAGACGAAGCCGCACAACGCGAGCTAGCCGAACTTTATGCCAGCAGTGGAAAGAACGATCTTGCGGAGGTTGGTTTCCGGACTTTACTGAAAAGTCATCCTAACGATGGCGAACTTCACCGGCGTCTGGGTGAGGCTCTGCTGCCGCAGAAGAAGTTTCCCCAAGCGCAACAGGAATTCCTCGAAGCGGTGAAGCTCAAGCCCGACCTGGGAGAAGCGTATGGAGGCCTGGCATTCGCCGCCGGGGAGAATAAAAACTACCCACTTGTAATTCATGCGCTGGACGCCCGGGCCAAACTTCTGCCAGAGGTTGCCATCACATATTTTATGCGAGCGTCGGCGTACGATCACCTGCGCGACTTCAAGAACGCCTCGGCCAACTATCACCTCTTCCTCAATAGCGCCAAGGGGAAGTATCCTGATCAGGAGTGGCAGGCCAAGCATCGGCTCATTGCCATCGAACCGAAGAAATAGCCGATCAGCGGAAACGGCATGGGGATGGAACGTTCACGGATTAGGCGGATCGTGGTTGGAGGCCTGGCACTAGGCATGCTGGTTGCGCCTTCCGCGCTGAGAGGCAGCGATCAGCCCACGGTTGAAGAACTCAAAGGGCGCCTGGCGAATACCAATGTCGCGAATCGTCCAGCGATATGCCTTCATATCGCCGAGCGGCAGCTCGATGCCGCCGAAAAGTTTTATATTGCGGGAGACAGCGAGAAGGCGCAAGCCGCATTGGCCGATGTGAGCGCGTTTACCGAATTGGATCGAGACTACGCGATCCAGTCGCACAAGCACGAAAAACAGAGCGAGATTGCGATCCGCAAGATGACTCGCAAACTGGCCGACCTGAAGCATACGGTCTCGCCCGAAGATCAGCAGCAGATTCAAAAGACGATTGACCGTTTGCAACGCGTGCGCGACGATCTGCTGGCGGCCATGTTCCCGAATGGAGGCAAGAAATGACCGCTCGCTGTTTTGGATTCGGCATAGTTCTCGGCTTGTTGTTGGGGACACCGGCTTTGGCCCAGCGCCACCGGGATCCGTTTACTCCGGCGGAGATTGATCAGATTCGCGACGCCAGTTGGGAACCTCAGCAGCGGCTCTCGCTCTACCTGAAGTTTGCGCGGGCCCGCCTGGCGGCACTCCAGCAGATGCGCGGCGATCCGAAGACGAAGAACCGGCCTCAGCAAACGCATGACGCGCTGGATGACTTCCTGTTGATCTATGACGAGCTGAACGACAATATCGACACCTATATGGATCGCAAAAATGATATTCGCAAGCCGTTGAAGCTGGTCATCGATGCCGATACTGAGTTTCAGGCCAAGCTGCGCGCCCTGAAGGATGCGGCCGACGTGTCCCCGGAAGAAGCGCAGAAATATGAATTCGTTTTGACGAACACCCTCGACACTTTGGATACTTCGGCGGAAGAGCATCGCAAACTGCTGGCGGAGCAAGAAGATGCAGGAAAGCATGGAAAGAAATACTCGAAGGCCGCTGGCGGCAAGTCGGAGTGACGGTGGCTGAGGCGTGCTTTAGATCCCAGGCGGCCGAAATGGGCTGTCGAGTTTCGCTCGACTGGACAGCCGAGGGCGGCTGTCCCCAGATTAATTCTCTAACTCTCTATTGACCCCACATACTTTTCTGCTGGCTCCTGATAACCCAAGCCGTGCTACTCTGGGCTCATTGTGCGCGAGGGACTGCTCGAAATCTTTCATGATGAACACCGGCAATTGCGTCCCGGCACGGCGGCGCCGGAATTGAAGGTCGAGTTTTTTGCCTTCGCGAACGTCAACAATACCATTCGATTACGCGAGGGCAGGCTTCTGGTCCGGCTTTCGGATCTGCTGGAAGGGGCGCCCAACGGGGTTGTGCGGGCCATTGCCCACATACTGCTGGCCAAGATGTACCGCAAGCCGATTGATCGCGGGCATGCGGCGCGCTATCGAAAATATGTGGGCAGTCGTGAAGTTGTCAGCAAGGCGCATCTGGTGCGGCAGATGCGCGGGCGCAAGCGGCTGCATTCTCCTCAAGGGCGCGTCTACGATCTGGATGCGGTTTTTGAGGATCTGAACCGGCGATTCTTTCATGGATTGTTGGGGCGACCGCGCATGAGTTGGAGTCCGAGCAAAACGCGGCGCATTCTGGGGCATTATGATCCCGCGCATAATGCGATTGTCATCAGCAGAATCTTCGATCAGTTTCTGGTTCCGCGCTACGCGGTGGAGTATATCGTGTACCACGAGATGCTGCATTTGAAGCATCCGGTGAAGTTGCGCGGGAGCCGGCGGTGCGTGCATTCGGCGGAGTTTCAGGCGGAGGAGAAGTTGTTTCCGCAGTTGGAGCGGGCGGAGGCGTTTCTGAAGAGGCTGTGAGTGTAGTCGCGGTTGACGTCGACTACCGGACCTTATCGCGAATTCACCGAATGTCTGGAACTCTTGTCAAAGCATTGACGTCTTTGAGTATAGCGAGATCAACCCTGTGAAAGTTCCCCGCGTCTTCATATTAATTGCGCTCGTGATGACGCTGCTGTCACACGAGAAAGACGCCAAGCCGGAGGACACCCTCACGGAAAGACTGGACAAGATCATCGGGATGCAAGAACGGCACGTAAGAACCGCCACAATACGAGAGTTTTTGTGGGACCACTGGAGTCGTAGAAAGCCTGCCACACTTCTCCTCACGGCGGTAAGTAAGGAAGGCCAAGCGGCTCACTCCGAATACAAAATCCTGCTTCTCCGGGGCAATGCGCTGATGCTAAAGGTCGCGACGATTCGTGATCGCCGTGGCTATCTAGGGCAAGTGATTCCGAAGCGGGACGGCGGCTATGAGGCCTACACGGTAGAGGGTGTATCGTCCAAAAACCCCTACGGTGTTGAAACGGAAGCCGCCAGCGCAGTTCTAGCGACTTACGTCAGTGTTGCCTCAAACAGGTATTGGCTCAGGTTTAAGGGCTGGGCGGCACTCTAATCACATATTTCTGAGCCTTGCGCCTTTGGCACAAAACGTTGTTACACCAGCGACCTGAGCCCGAACTTCGTTTAATCCCATATTTCCCCGTGTGATGTAGATCACGCCCGTTTGTGACCCGTCAGATTGACTGCCCTGCCGCTTCCAGCATATCCTTGAAATTGAAATTGAAATTCATTTTCAAAATGGCAGGACACTCATAGATGCTTCAGGCTTTCATTATTACGCTCCGCGAGGGGGTTGAGGCCGCACTGATTGTCGGAATTACGCTGGCCTATCTGGCCAAGATTGGCCGCAATGATCTGCGCAAGGCCGTGTATGGCGCTTTGGGCGCCGCCTTCGTTGGCAGTATTGGTGTCGCGATCGTCATTTCGCGGCTGAACCTCAATGAAGACGTGTTCGAAGGCTGGATCATGCTGGCCGCCGCGTTCTTCGTAGTCACCATGGTGATTTTCATGATGAAGACGGGGCGCAAGCTGAAAGGCGAGATTGAAGGAAAAATCGGGCTGCTCGCCGGCAATGACGCGTGGATTGGCCTGTTCTTCTTTGTGTTTCTGATGGTGCTGCGCGAAGGGGCGGAGACGGTGCTGATCCTCTCGGCGGTTTCCCTGAACTCGACCGAATTAATGAGTTTCCTGGGGACGCTGCTGGGAGTCCTGACGGCAGTGGCTTTCGGTGTGATGTTCGTGAAAGGGAGCGTAAGGATTAACCT
>JAUTWY010000493.1 GCA_030838305.1 Acidobacteriaceae bacterium | reverse complement strand
TTGCAGCTGTTTCTGGCGCAACATCCGGGTGTGCGAGAGGTGTACATAGAAAATCCCAATGCGTTCATGCATCTGGATCAGCGATTTGACCGGCGGGAAGACTTCAGCATGCGTCATGACCACGAAGTCAGCGGCGAGGAACGCTCCAGCTTTGGCGAGTTCATGCAAGGTCACAGCGGCATCGCCGGCGACCTTTCCAAGAATCCATCGCTAGCCAACAATCAGGAATATCTGGAGAACCACCCTGCGCTGCGGGACTATCTGAAAGCGAATCCCAAGGTGCGGCAGCAACTCACGGAAAATCCGCAGACGTTTGTTCAGTCAACACAACAGGTCAACACCCATACCACGCCGAAGGTGGGTGAATCCAAGCCCAAATAGTATCTGGGCAAATCGTGAGGAAGGGTCGCGCTAGCGGCCCTCCTCTCGTTTCGGTTCTTCGGAATACGGAACAACTTTTAGGGAGGTTTACATGAACCGCAATGTGTCACTGGTGGGTGTGCTGGCACTGCTTCTCGCAGTGCCAGGATTTGCCAAGGACAAGAAGAAACATGCGAACCGCGCCATGATCGAAAAAATGGAAGCCGTACCTTGCGGTGCAAAGGAGCACGGCTTGACCGGCCTGGGAAGCCTTTGGGGTTCGGTAGGCGTCGCGCACGTGAATTCCGACGAGAAACTTTGTCCGCAATATCTGCTGCGGACCGATGACATGGAATATCACGTCCGTCCGCTCGATCATAAACATCCAACTATTCTTCCGATCGGCAAGGAAGGAGAGTTCAAGGTCTCCAAGGACAAATTCGATATGCGTGTGCCGGATGGCGATCGCAAGATGCGTCACTATCAAGTGGTCGCGATGAAGCCGATCGAGCACTCAGACACTGTGTCGCCTGCAAATTACAAGTACGACACGCCGCACAGAGACTACACCGACAAGCCTATGACCGACAGGAACTATGCGGACAGGAATGTACCGAAGCCTCCGGACAAGCCAAACAATCCGCAATAGATGGACGGGATGACTGGCTTAAAAAGCGGCGAGCGAGTGGCGATGATCAATCGCCAGCCAGGACTTTGAACTGTGCCTCGGTCAGTGGGACCACGCTCAATCGTCCCTGGCGTACCAAGGGCGAATCGGCAAATATCTTGTTCGCCTTTACCTCGGACAGGGTGACTACGCGAGGCACCGTCTTTCCGACTTTGATCTTCACCTGAGGATTCTTTGCGTCCGAGGTATCCACCGAGACTACAGTCGCGGTTCCCACGGCGCTCTTCTCATCTCCCGTGTGATAGATGACTAAGCGGTCCCCAGCCTTCATGCCGCGAAGGTTCTTGAGGGCGACGGGGTTGGTCACTCCGTCCCAAATCGTGGTGTTCTCGCGTTGTAAATCGGCGAAGGAATATACGCTGGGCTCAGTTTTGAGAAGATAGGGCATAAGCAAAATTCTACGCGGCTCGACATCCCGCAGCAAAAAATCACAGCGCAGGACTATTGCGGCTTGGCGTGCGGGTCCGGAGTGCCGTCTTTTTTTTCGTCCTTCTTGTCATCCTTTTTATCGTCCTTCTTGTCCCCGGGATGCTCTTCGTAGATTGAGTATTGGCCTTGAGGACGCTTCAGCTTGACGGTGAAATCCATCTTTCCCTGGTTCACATCGTAGTCTTCGCCAAAAGTCTGGAATCCGGAAGCGAGTACTTGAACCCGCAGTTTGCCGTAGGGAATGCCGTCGAAGCTGGTCCTGCCATCGGCGTCTGTCTTAAGCTCGAGGCCACCCCGTTCCTGCTTGCCGTGCGAGCTTACGGGATGCATGATCACAGCGGCGTTGCGAACCGGCTTCCCGTTGTCTTCCTTCAGGATGAGAAAGCTCAAGATTGCGGTAGGTTCTTCGTCCTTGTCGCGTTGCGCAGAGGCTTCGCCAAGTAGCGCGAAGATTGACAGTAACGCCACAATCGTCCACCTCGTTACATCTGCCGTTTTCATATGCGGACATTCTAGCTACTGCGAAAGGCTCGTGAAAGGGCGAAGTGAGAAATTGCTGAATTAAAGTCTCTCGGCGGACCGGTTTCTGCGTTCCGCACCAGCCGCTGAGGCTAGTTCCATCAGATCGCTGGCGACTCGGGCGGTGTTGTGCCGGGCGACTCCGTCCTCGTCCAGATAATCTCCCTGAATTGGGATCACGCCCAAAGCTTCAATAGCATCGAGATCGGCAACGATCTGGCACGCACCCTCAAGCGCGTACTTCGCTTTAAGGTTATCGGAAATCGGAGTGCGATTGATGAGGGCATAATCAAAGATTTGCCGCCGGCCATGGCGGTTCAACGCGCGGATGTGGTCGGCGGCTGTCAGGCCCAGGCTCTCGTTAGCCTGCGTCATGAGGTTGCAGATGTAAACCTTGATGGCGGGCGAGTTTACGATGGCATCCGAGATGCCATGCACGAGTAGGTTGGGGATAAGGCTGGTGAATAGCGAGCCGGGACCGATGCTGATGATATCGGCGCGGGCGATGGCGTCGAGCGTCTGAGGCAGAGGATCGACATTGGGGGGGACCAGGAAGAGTTCCTGGATGCGGACATTGCTGGCGGTGATTTTGGTTTCGCCGCGGACGCGGGTGCCGTCCTCCATCAAGGCCTCGAGTTCGATGTTGGAAGTGGTGGCGGGATGAATGTGGCCACGGGTGACCAGAATTTCCGAGGACAGGCGCACAGCCTCGGAGAAGTCCTGCGTGATATCGGTCAATGCGGCCAGGAAGAGGTTGCCGAAGCTGTGGCCTTCGAGGCCGGTACCTTTTGCAAAGCGGTGGCGAAAAAGGTGAGAGAGCAAGGCTTCGTCCTCACTGAGCGCGACGATACAGTTGCGGATGTCGCCGGGAGGGAGCATGTTGAGTTCTTTGCGGAGGCGCCCACTGGAACCGCCGTCGTCGCTGACGGTGACTACGGCGCAAAGGTCGCGAATGATGGGCGATGCAGGGGGAGCTACGGCCATTTCTGCGGGTGTCAGAGCGAAGCGCTTTAGCCCCTTGAGCAGAGTCGAGAGGCCAGTGCCGCCCCCGATGGCGACAACATGGAGGCCGCGCTCGCGCGCCGCCTTCTCCGAAGACAACAAATCGGCAATTCTGGTTTCCATCCGAGAATCTCGTGTGCCGATTAAAAAGATTCGTCTTCCCGGAAAGAACCTTGCGGCATGGAAAGGT
>JAUTWY010000438.1 GCA_030838305.1 Acidobacteriaceae bacterium | reverse complement strand
CTACCCGCTTTCCGCGGAGGTTTCCTGGCGATACGGAAATTTCCTGTTGAGACAAGGCGAACTGGAAGCTGCGTTCGCAGAGATACGGCGTTCCGTGGAGGCCGATCCGGGCAGAGCCGCCGAAGCTTTTTCGCGATGCGCGCGCGTAGAGCCAGATGCAGACGTGATCTTAGATCGCGTGCTTCCAGCGAAGAGCGCCATTTATATGGCGGTGATGGCCGACCTGGCGCAAGACCGCCAGATTGATAACGCGCTGAAGGTGTGGAAGCGAATAGTGACGATGCACCCGAAGATTGCGCTCCACGATGCTTTTCAGATCGTGATGGAGTTGCGCAGCACCGGACGAACGGCCGAGGCGCACAAAGTTTGGGAGCAAGCGGTTGAATTGGCGGGCCTGGCGGAGTTAGAGGGCCCCCGAGATTCCATGGTGTGGGACGGCGGATTCGAATCCGATGTTACCGGCGAAGCATACGCGTGGCGGTTCGAAAGAAGTTCCCGCAGTGCGCAGATAGGCTTTGACAGCCAGGAAAAATATTCCGGGAAACGCTCACTGCGGGTGTCGTTTGACGGAAGCACCGACGTCGCATTTTACGATGTTTGCCAGACTGTGCCCGCGGAAGCGGGGACGCCGTACGAGCTTTCTGTGTGGATGAAATCCAAGGACCTAACCACGGACCAGGGGGTGCGCATCGAATTGCGCCCGGGAATTCCAGGCCAGCCCGGTGCGATCAGCGCAGACGTCAAAGGGACGCAGCCCTGGACACGCTTTGCAGCGGTGTGGCCAGGCGCGAAGGAGAATCAGGAGACGCAAATTTGCCTGAGGCGCGCTGCGAGCGATCAGGAAGATAACAGGATCCGCGGCACGGCGTGGGTGGACGACGTGGCCCTGACGCCGATTCCTAAAAGCGGCGCGAAGAAATGAAATTTGTACGCATAGGAATTTGCGCGCTGGTAGCGTTTGGAGTATTGGCCCACGGGGGCGTTGAGGAATGGTCGAGGGCCGTTTTTGAGACCGGCATTGGAGTGCTGTTCGTAGCCTGGGCGGTATGGTTTTACCTGTACAGCGAAGAAACTATAACTATTTCGCCGTTATTGCCGCCGATGGTGGGATTTCTGCTGGTAGTCCTTGCGCAACTTTTATTTTCCACCAGCGCTTCGCCTTTCAATACGCATCAAGAATTCATGCTGCTGTTGGCGGATGTGCTTATGGTGTTTCTGGCGGTGCAGGCCTTCCGCACCTTGGAAGATTGGCGTGGGTTCGTGTGGTTCGTGATGATATTCGGATTTGTGGTATCGGTATTCGGAATTTTGCAGCACCTGACATTTAACGGGAAACTGTATTGGTTCCGTGAAATGTATTATGGAGGAATTCCCTTTGGGCCGTACGTAAATCGCAATCACTTTGCGGGATTTGCAGAACTGTTCATTCCGATGGCGCTGGTTCCGCTGATGCTGGGGAAGGTGCGAAGGGAGCGATGGTTCATTGTTGGATTGTTCGCGGTAGTGTCGATCGGCAGCTTATTTTTAGCGGCTTCTCGTGGAGGGATTGTAAGTTTTGCGGTGGAAGTGGTGATGGTGGTCATCTGGATGAGCCTGCGGCGAATGGGGCCGAAGCAAATGCTGGGAGGAGCGGCGGTATTGATCGCCGCGCTGGTGATGGTGTCCTGGCTGGGAGTGAAAGAAATCGCGCAGAGATTTTCAAGCATGAAGGCCATGGAAGTATCGAGTGGAAAACGCGCGTCAATGCGCCGGGACACCTGGCGGATCTTTGTGGAGCACCCCTGGATGGGGACGGGACTGGGAACGCTGCAAATAGTTTTCCCCGCGTATGACACGTTATACGACGGGCGAATTGTGAATCATGCCCATAACGATTACCTGGAAGCGCTGGCGGAAACGGGCATTGCCGGTGGCTTGTGCTGCGCATTGTATCTGGGTCTGCTGCTGTTTCATTCGGCGCAACAACTGTCAAGAGGCCATGCTTCGTTTGCCGCGGTGTTGAATCTGTCGGGCTTAGTAGCTTGCGCAGGATTTTTGGTACATAGTCTGGTTGATTTCAATTTACATCTACCCGCGAATGCCCAGCTCTTTTTTTTGGTAGCTACATTGGCTACATCTACAATTGTGCCTGTGGATGCCGCGGCAACGGCGCCCAAAGGTGGCCGGCGTCATTCGCGAAAACGCTGACGCCAACGTCCGCAACCAATTGTTTTCGGCGGCGAGAATCTGATCATGCTAGATTAGCAACCGAAAAACGGCCGAATGTCGGCAAGAGGCAGACTTTATTAAGGCGAATCAAAGACATGCTGGACCATAACTGGCTCACTATCATGGCTGACGTTGCGGCGACCCCTGAGATGATATTCGACAATTCGGATAACACCGAAATCTACCGAAATCATCTGAAGCGGGCGATCGAGACCCACCAGACCTCTCGTCGACGAGGCCATCCATTGCACTTTTCGACGCTTATTCAATTTTCGATGTAATGGCGCTGAAGACTTCTCAGAAGATGGTCCAGACTCTCGACCCTTCTAGCGTGCTTTCCTGTGAAGTATGTCCTGACACTGACGGGATGGTCTGACCGAGAAGCCCTCGGCCGCGCACTCGGCGAAGTATTTCAAGCCATCGACGCGACTAGTCGGCAGCCTGTAGGCAATCCGTTAGCGGCGGCACCTTCCGAGAAAAAGCACGTACCGTTGTGCTCGCATCGACCAGTTGAGCTCGCAGCTTTAATCAGGCGTTAGGGAACAAACTACCAATCTGGCCCGGCTGCACGAGACAGCGAGCCATTTTCCCGAGATTGGAGTACCATCGGCGCCTGCGAAACGCAGGCACCGTAAGTGGTCGCCTCCGATTGAAATCTAGGACGTGCGGCCACTAAGAGCAGCAAAATGCCCTGATGATTGCTAGGACGGGCATGGTGGAGTGCACCATGAGCCAAACAGGGGCCAACACGCAACACAGCGATGCTCATGAAGCGTCGAATGTCATCGAAGAGCGCCTGCGGCTTATCATTGACACAATCCCCACAATAGTCTGGCGCAAATTGCCTGATGGATCGGCTGATTTCCTCAACCGAAATTTTCGGGAATATACGGGCCTTTCCTTGGAGCAAGGTCTGGGCTGGGGCTGGATGAGTGCGTTCCATCCTGACGACCGTTTGATGGAGGAATGGCGTGCTGCTTTGGCGGCCGAGAAACCCTTTGAGAAAGAGGCGCGTCTCCGCCGGGCTGATGGGCAGTATCGCTGGTTCCTAATTCGGGCCGTGCCGCTGCGAGACGAGCAGAGAAACGTCGTCAAATGGTATGGAACGACCAGCGACATCGAAGATCTGAAAAGGGCCGAAGATCACGTTCGGCTTATCATCAACACAATTCCTACGATGGCCTGGACCGTTCGGCCTGATGGCGTCGTTGATTTTGTCAATCAGCGTTGGCTGGACTATGCGGGCCTTTCTTTGGCGGAGGAAATTGAAGACCCGACGCGCACAGTTCATCCCGAAGATCTTCCAAGAGTCATGAAAAAGTGGCTCACGGACATGGCCGCTGGAGAACCATCCGAGGATGAAATGCGTTTGCGGCGGGCTGACGGAGAGTATCGCTGGTTCCTGATTCGCACCGCACCTTTGCGCGACGAGCAAGGAAACCTGGTCAAGTGGTGCGGAGTAGCCATCGATATTGAGGACCGCAAGCAGGCGGAAAGCCAGTCGCGGACACTGCTCGATGCGATACCGCAGCAGATCTGGAGTGGCCCCTCTGACGGCACGCTTGACTATTGCAATGAGCGTTGGCGCTCTTACATGGGACTCGGGCTGGAAGAATTGCAAGGTGACGGCTGGCAGAGCATGCTCCATCCCGATGATCGGGAGCGCGTCCTACGGGCCTGGCACAAGTCAGTGACAAAGGGAACGCCTTACGAACAAGAAGAACGCCACCGCGGAGTCGACGGGACGTACCGCTGGTTCTTGGCGCGTGGTCTTCCATTCCGCGATGCGGGAGGACACAT
>JAUTWY010000341.1 GCA_030838305.1 Acidobacteriaceae bacterium | reverse complement strand
TCGGACTTTTCGATGGAAATTGTGCCGACGAGTACAGGCTGCCCGCGTTCGTGATAATGGCGAATGCCGTTCGCGAAGGAATCGTCTTCCTGCATGATGCCGTTCACCACGGCAGTGAATTTTTCCTTTTCGGTGCGGTAAACGATGTCGGGATGTTCTTTGCGAATCAAGTTGCGGTTGGTGGGAATGACCACGACGTCGAGGTTATAAATCTTGCTGAATTCCGCGGCTTCCGTTTCCGCGGTGCCGGTCATACCTGCCAGTTTCTTGTACATGCGGAAATAATTCTGAAAGGTGATGGTCGCGAGGGTCTGATTTTCGCGCTCGATTTTCACGCCTTCCTTGGCTTCCACGGCCTGGTGCAGTCCATCTGACCAGCGGCGTCCGGGCATCTGCCGGCCGGTAAATTCGTCGACGATGATGACTTCACCGTTCTTGATGACGTAATCCACGTCATTTTTGTATAGCGTGTGCGCGCGCAACGCCTGATATACGTGGTGAATCGATTCCATGTGCGCGGGATCATATAAATTGCCGAGACCGAGGAGCCTTTCCGTTTTGCTGACGCCTTCTTCCGTAAGCGTGGCAGTGCGGTGTTTTTCATCGATGGTGTAATCGATGTCCTGAATCAGCTTCGGAATAATCTTGTCGATCTTGGCATATTTGTCGGTGGACTCTTCCGAAGGCCCGGAAATAATCAACGGAGTGCGCGCTTCGTCGATCAGGATGGAGTCCACTTCGTCGACGATCGCGAAGTGATGACCGCGCTGAACGCAATTGGCGAGGTCATATTTCATGTTGTCGCGCAGATAGTCGAATCCAAATTCGTTATTCGTGCCGTAGGTAATGTCCGCGTGATAGGCTGCACGGCGCTGCTGGTCGTCCAGATCGTGCACGATCACGCCAACGCTCAGGCCAAGCGCGCGATACAACGGACTCATCCACTCAGCGTCGCGACGCGCCAAATAATCATTGACGGTAACGATGTGTACGCCGCGCCCAGCCAGCGCATTCAAACAGGCAGGCAAAGTGGCGACCAGCGTTTTTCCTTCGCCGGTCTTCATTTCGGCGATTTTGCCTTCATGCAGGACCATGCCGCCGATCAATTGCACGTCGAAATGGCGCATGTTCAGAAAGCGCCAGCCGGCTTCACGCACCAGGGCAAATGCAGGGATGATTGCCGGCTCCAGGGCTTGCTGCATCAATTCGCGAAAAGTGGGCTCCGCGGGATCAGCGTCCTTGAGGCGCTCCTGTACCTCAGCCTTGAGCTCTGCAAAGCGCAGCTTTAAATCCTCATCGGATAGCGCCTTCATCTCAGCTTCGCGGGCGCTAATCGATGCTATGAGCGGCTGCAGTTTTTTTACGTCGCGCTCGTGTTTGGTACCGATAAATCGCGCGACAACTCTATCCAGTATTTGTGCTGCTTCCATGTATTGGTTCGCCGTTTCCTGACGGTTCTGTGCGTGTAGGCCGGAACAGAGCTACAGCAATCCGAGTACGATCATCTTATTCTAACTGGTTGGATGCATTCGCGCCAAGAATCGCAACATTTGGGTGCCAAACGGAAAGCTAGTTAAGCGGCGGAACTGGGGCCACTTAGGGCCACCCATTGGTTGGATCCAGGCACACCTAATCCCAAAAGCGACCATATTCACGTGCCGAGCGGCCGGTGCATTTTTTAAGACTTCTCATTTCATGAGTTCGTTGACTTCGTTGTAAGGAATGTTGCGATCCAGGAAAGTTTGGTAGGTCCCTTCGTGTAGAAGCTCGTTTGCCGCGTCCCTTGCCAGGGCGAGTGTCGCGCGCATAATTCCTGAACCTACGCTTAGGCGCGCTATTCCGATGCGTTGTAAATCAGCCACCGCCGGCATCCCTGGACCAGCCAAAACATTAAAAGGAGCCGGCACACTTTGAACCAGTTGTGTAAGCGTAGGCATATCCGTGACACCTGGCACGAATAGACAATCTGCGCCAGCTTCGCGATAAGCATTGAGGCGACGCACGGTGTCGGCGAATCTACTCGCCACGGCACCAACTTGCGCCAGGTATACGTCGGTGCGGGCATTGATGACCACGGGAACATCGGCGTTGTCCGCCGCTTTACGTGCAGCCCGGATGCGCTCGATTTGCTGCTCTATTGCAAAGAGCGGCTGCGCGGAGTCCCCAGTGGCATCTTCTAGGTTGACGCCGACGGCTCCAGCGTCGATGACGGCGCGAATTGATTCCTGAAGGCCTTCTGGCGAATCCGCGTATCCGGCCTCTGTGTCGGCAGTGACGGGAACATCTACAACTCTCGCGATACGCGCGATGGCATCCATCATTAATTCCCTGGGCACGTTCTGTCCGTCGGCGTAGCGCAGGGTCGCAGCAATGCCTGCGCTGGTCGTGGCAATCGCTCGCGCACCGGCATTGACGAACAATCGCGCGGTTACGGCGTCCCAGGCGTTGGGGAGAACCAACAACGGAGGGGCGTGGTGCATGTCACGAAAAGCATCCGCGTTGAGTTTGAGCGCGATGGTCATTGTTTCCTCCGCTGCTTCATGATTCGAGGGTAGAGGAACAACGACCTATTGAAAAGGAATCAAGTTTCCGGAGTGGACCAGTCCGCTGGAGGAACAGCCAAAGACCAAAAATCCGGAGCGGGTTGCTCAAATTCGATGCCCACTCTGATTAATCCTGCATGAGGAAGTCCGACGTAAACTACCTGGCCCTCGAGTTCGTCCCAGTTTCTTCGATTGAATAACTGCACTTTTTGGCCGAGGGCAACACCGGTTTTCAGCGCCAGCAACACGCCGTGAGCGCTGGCGCTCAACGTGAAAGTTTCTTCGCGAAAATCCTGCCCTGCGCCAGTGCGCCCTTTTACAACCAACGGCACATCCAGCGGAATTCTTTGGCTGCGTCTTTCTGCGATGGCGTTTGGCATCATTCACCTGCAGCGCGTTTCGGATAGTTGGACGAAGAACCTAAGGAGCGTTTTCAGACTACCGAATCCAGGAGCGAGAATCTACTGTCCTTTGGTACCGAAAAATCGCTAGGCGTCCGACTAGTTTCCTGTGGCGACGCCGGATTCATACGTAAGACTTCTCTCAGATTCTGAGGTGCGTGCGTTGACTGTAATTCCCGAAGCACATAACATCTTCGCGGGGCACACGTTTCCACTTGATCGGCCAAACCATCTCTCCCACCCAAACATTTGCACCATTTATGATGTGGGCGATGATGCAGGCCGCGTCTTTATCGCCATGGAGTACCTGGAAGGTCAGACGCTACGACATTTCATTCAGGGTGCTCCCGTTGACCTGGAGCGCACTCTCGAAATCGCGATTGAAATAGCCGACGCCTTGGACGCCGCGCACGCCGCTGGGATAGTTCATCGTGATATTAAACCTGCCAACATTTTTATCACCAAGCGCGGTCACGGCAAGATGCTGGATTTTGGTTTGGCCAAGATGTCAGCGAAAGGTGATAGCCCAAAGGTGGACACCCAAGCCACTATCGAGCAGTCGCTCGCGCACGGAGGGAGCAGCGAAGTGTTACCTGGCAGCAACGCTGCTGATTCCCTGCTGATGGGCACGGCGCTCTCGCCGGACGGGAGAGTGCTCGCACGGCTGGTGGCTGAAGAGCATCCCGAAGCTCGCAATTACACGCAAAAAATTCTGTTGCAGCTCGTCGAAAGCGGCAAATCTGCGGTGCGCACAATTCCTCTAGAATCGGATAGAAACTTTACATTTCACGGTCTTTCCCCTGACGGCTCTTTTCGATTCACGCCCGATGGAAAAGCACTGGCTTTTGTGGTGGAAGAAAAGGGGGTGGACAATATCTGGCTGCAGCCGGTGGACGGTTCGAAAGGCCGTCAGTTCACGGATTTTAAGTCGGAAGAAATCACCGGATTTCGCTGGTCGCCGGATGGAAAACAACTGGCCTTAGTAAGACATCGCAGTAGTTCAGACGTTATTCTTTTGCGCGATGCCGCGGTATCTTTACAATAGCGAAACGCTCCCTCGATGTCGTGACAGATTGGAAAGGTGAGAAAAATCAACGGACGACTGCAGCGTTAACTGTCGCGACCGTGGTGGCGGCGTCTTCTTCAACGGCGGGCACCAGGCGGGTGAGTTTTCCGGCGAGCAGACGGCGATATTTGGTGCGCTCGTCAAGATTCATGTCCACAATTTCAAAGGCCATGTCTTGCGCGCGATAATCGCGCATTAACGCGGTGGCTTGCAAATTGCGCAAACCCAACTGCAGCTTCAGCTGAACCTGCGTGCCGGGCGCGAGATGCCGGCTGATGGTAGCTACGCCGCCGGCCAGACTGGCCGTTTTTATTTCCAAGCGGCAATTCTCCTTCAAGTTAGTGCTGACCGCCGTAAGCGGCTTTCTGAGGCGCACTCTCGTATGCCGGCGCTGCCGCACAAATTTGGAGTTGGCTAAAATCGCTAACGGCGCAAGCGTGAGATCTTCATTTTCGATCCCGCTCTTGGGCAAGAACTCCTGAGCCCAAGCGAGATCAAGTTTTTCAAGGGCTTGCAGTGCGGCGATGCGCAGCTCCTGCGAATGCGTCCAGCCAAACACCTTTTTTCCACCGGCAATACGCTTTAGCGCAGCAATGGATTCCGCCGCGGGAATGCGGCCTAGGGCTTCAACTGCTTTGACGCGGAGATACTGACCGGAGCCGATGGGCAGATCGCCGTCGACGATGGTCAACAAGCGGCCGAGAGCTTCACAATTGCCGGACATACCGATTTCATCGATGACCAGCGGCATGACCAGCGGATCGACATAGTCCAGAATGTCCAACAAAATGCGGCAGCGCCCCGTGGCCCCACTGCCCGAAACCTGCCGCGCGATACGATCCTGGGCACTACGAGAGAAGTCCTTGATGCGCCCCGGTAGAAACACCTCAACGGCTTGTGGATCCAGTTTGCTGAGCAACCCGACCATTTCAACGGCTTCGGCAACCGGCCCGCCGCGTAGCGCGCTACGCAGATATTGCAAGCCTTCTTCACCGAGATCTCCGGCAAGATTTGCGACGTTTTCTGCATCCTGACGCTGGCTGCAGCGGTTGAAACGTGCCGAGAGCTGTTCCATGGATGCTTGCGGCAAAAGTTTTAAAACTCCAGTGAGGCCGCCAGCAACCTGACGAGCGCGCAGTGCTTCGTCGACAAAATCGGGCACGCGCTCTTCAATACCCATTTTGCCGCGCAAACTGCGTGCAATTCCGGGACGCTGCGCTTCAACGCCATCCAATAATTCGAGTGCCTGCTCCATGGCGGAAAAGGAGCGACTCGATGCCGCTTCCTGGCTCAGGCGCACGAACGCGGCGCTGACCATGCCCTGCACTTCCGCATCCTGTTCGATACTCAGGCGAAGACCAACGTGACGTAACGCTTCGCCGAGAAGTCTGGGATTGGCTTTGGAATAAAGTTCAGCCAGCTCGGACAGACCGGCAGCGGCTTTTTTGCGAGCGTCGGCCTCTTCGCTGTCGGCACAGGAAGCATAGTTTTGCAGAATTTCAATGGCTTCCGCGACATTCCCTTTTTCAAGCAGGCCGGCCACATAGGACTGCACGTTGCGCGGCGGAATGCACCACGCATCTTCGGAAAGCAAAACCATTTGCTTGCCGCTATCCGGGACAGCGGCCCAGAATTGGCGGTCGAGGATTTCGCGGTGGGATTCCACGAGAATCCCCGCGTCGGTCATTTTATTTTCGTGCGAACCAAGAATGTTGCGGAGACTTTCAATCTCCTGATTCATGCGATCAAGCATCTGGCGGACGGCGCTGACTTTTACATCGCCGTGTTCGAATTGCTCCAGGGCAAAACGGATGGCGAGGTGCTCAGCCAGTTGCACGAGCATGGTTTCATCGGGCTTGGCTTGCGTGGTTTGAGCGGCTAAACCTGCGATGGCTTGTCGTAGCGTGGCCTGCGCAGTGCCCGGCAATTGCGCAATTTGCTGTTGAAATGTGCCGGCCCCAGCGATTCCGCCTTGACCGGAAGCAATCTGACCAAAACTTGTAAGCGCGCCGAGAATTTTGAACATCTCAGCTTCACTGGGCGCGACCGTTCTGCCATCCGAATAACTTGGCACCAGGCCTTCTGGGACGGGTGCGCCAGCGGGGAGCCAGTAACCACCTGCGTCACCGCCCCGGGATGAAGACGAAAGATCGTTTCCCGGACCGCTCGCAAACTCAATCTCCGGATTGCCTGTGCCCGGAACTCCGGGGCCGGTCACCGTTGTGCCACGTACGCCCATGCCGGTGCCGGTGCCGCTTGTGCCTGGGCCGAGTGGTCCGGCAGGTCCTGAGCCACTGCCACCGTCTATGTGTGAACCTTGCGCCGCGGCAATCAACTCCAATAATTTTTTTGGATCATTGAGCCACTGCTTGAATTGATCCTGGCCGGCATCACCGAGTGAAGCGACCGCAAGCTGCGCGGCTACGCTTGCGTCTTTCAGGCGCGCATCGGTAGCAATGAAGCAGATTTCGTTGATGCGCACGCCGCGCGCTCCCACGAGAGCGTTTTTGAGTTGCAACGCCAACTCGGCAGGCTTGGCTTTGCTGGTGGGAAAAGCACGCGCGAAACGCCGCAATTCCTCTTGAGTCACATTCGGGAAGAATTGAACGCTGGCAATTCCCGCGGTGGAAAGCAACAGCGCAAACTGCCTCTCCGCCGGAGCGCCTTCCAGTGGCACTCCATCAAGCAATAATTGTGAACCGGACGCGCCCAGCAACAGCCCTAACTCAGATGCGGGAGGTATGGCGGCTTGCAGCTCACGCCAGGCTATTTCCAGATGCTCGATAGTGCGGACGTGGTCGTAACCGTAAAGGCGGGCGAACTTCAATAAAATGTTCAGGCTACGCACGAAAGCGCGTGCCGAGGCTGAGTGTGGATCTGTTTTCATGATGGTCCTGGAGGCCCACACAATAGGACTTCCTTTCTAGTACCCTAGGTTCCAGAACGGTCCCGTGCAATGGTACATAGGTCCTATGTGCCCAGCGGGTCAAGTAACGGGCAGGTAGCAACGGATTCGAGGAGTCGCGCTTTCGCGAAAAATGAAGCGATTGCGAATTAGTTCTTGAGGGCTATACGGCCGCGGCGCCGGGTGCGATTGATGGGGGCAGCGGATGGAGGCAGTGAGCCAAGTTCAAGCAGCAATTTTCTGAGCCGCGCTCGCTCTTCCAGGTCCATTTCCACGAACTCAAAAGCCAGGGCTTGAGGACGGGCGCCGCGAACGATGGCTTGAGCTTTGATAGGGCGCACGCCTGAAGATATCTTCAACACAACGATTGAACCGGGCGGCAAATTACGCTCGCCAGAACCGATGCCCCCGCCAAGATTTAGTTCCGGGATGGACAACTTGAAATTTTCTCGGAGGTTGGTGGTGGTCATAATCACGTTGCGAGAAAGTTTCAGGCGCGCGTAACGACGCTGGCGAATAACGGAGGCGTTAGGCTCGGGGTCTGTGGGCCCGAGTGCCAAATCCTTGTGATCGATTCCGCAACTCGTGACCTTTTGGGTTCCGAGAGGCGGATTGATCAGGATTAAGGCCTGCGCGGCTGCGATGCGCAACTCACTGGAATAGGTCCAGCGCCACAACTGCTTCGCCTCAAGAATGCGTTCCAGGGAATCGCCGGCGCGCGTAGCACGCAATCGTCCCAAGGCCTCAACGGCTTTAACGCGCGCGAAGCCTGGCGTTTGGTCGTCGTCAACCAATTGCATGAGCTTGGTGATGCATTCGGGACGCCCAGACATACCCATTTCGTCGATGGCGAGCGGGCGAATCATTACGTCAAGAAAATCGTAGAGGGCCACCAGCAAACGGGCGCGCTGCTCAGCCGGAACGGAAGAGAGTTGACGCACCGTACGGTCGTGCGCCGAGCGGGGCCATTGTTCAAGGCGGCCAGGGAGCAATTTTTCGACGGCGTCCGGATCAAGTTGACTAAGAAGACCGATGACTTCGGCGGCTTCCGGCGCGGGGGCGGTCTGTAGGATTTCTATCAAGCGATGAGTCGCCTCATCGCCGAGAACGCGAGCCATATTGCCCAACAGCTCGCAATCCTCGCGGAATCCGCAGTGCCCAAATCTGTTGGTGAGGTATAGCAAGGTGGCCTGTGGCATCAGAGCCAAAATTTCGGACAAGCCATCAGGCAGCTGGCCGGCGCGCAACGCCTCTTCGACGAATTCGGGGAGACGGTCTTCAGCACCAATGCGGGGGCGTAAGCTTTGAGTGGCACCAGGACGCTGGATCTCAATGCTTTCGAGAGAGGCCAGAGCCTGATGAATCGCGGCGTAGCAACGTTTGGATGCGGCCTCCTGGCTGAGGCGCACGAAAGTGGCGCCGACGAGCATTTGCAGTTCCGGCTCGCGTTCCACGGCAAGCTGGTTTCCAGCGCGGCGGATAGCCTCCATCAGCGCGCTCCCATCGCCGCTGCCATAAAGCTCCGCAAGATCCGATATGCCAATGGCGACCGTCCTGCGGGCCTCTGGCGCGTCCATGGCGATACGACCGGCGTAATTCAGGAGGACTTCGTTGACGGTTTTTAGTTCACCGCGACGCATCATGTCCTCTAGAAAGACGCGAATGTTGCGAGGGGGAACACACCAAGCCTCTTCGGAGGTCAGCACTTCTTTTTTGTTCTCTTCCGGCACCTGCTGCCAAAATTCCTGGTCCAGGAGCTCGGTGTGGGATTGTACGGAAAGGCCAGCGTTGGCCATCATCTCTTCCTGAGCGCCGAGTATTTTGCGCAAGGCTTCAATCTCCGTATTCATGCGATCGAGGACCTGCTTTACGGCGTTAACGCGCAATTCACCCCGCTCGTAGCTGTCGAGGGCGAAGCGAATAGCTACGTGCTCCGCCAACTTGAGCAGCATGGGCTTATCTGGCGCTTCGGTGGGCGCCTGGGCCGCCAAACCGGCTAAGGCCTGCTGCAACGTATGCTGTGCACGAACGGGCAAGGCGCTGAGCCTGGATTGAAATGTGGGCATATCCATGCGCCCATCCGGGCTCTTGCGCGATTTTCCAAGCTGGGAGAACAAACTTAAGACGGAGCGTATTTCTTCCTCCGGCACGGAGTAAGTAGCACCCAGGGTCATAGTGGTTGCGGGCAACATTGATTCGGGGGACCCTGACGTCGTTCTCAATAATGCCGAGGCGGACTGCCACCGGCCAATTCTTGGCGGCTCGGTTCCAGAGCCTGCGCCCGAACCACTTCCACTCCCGGAGCCGGATCCGCTCCCCGAGCCAGCACCACTGCCGGTTCCTAATCCCGCTCCGCTTCCGCCTCCTGACCCAGTTCCTGACCCGTTCCCACTACCCGATCCCGTTCCCAAGCCTGTTCCGGAGCCACTGCCCGTCCCAGATCCCGACCCGCTTCCATCTCCCGACCCAGAACCGTTGCCCGGTCCCAGCCCCGCACCAGTTCCACTGCCAGAGCCGGACCCGTTGGCTGGGCCTTCAGATCCCCAACCGATTCCAGATCCAACCTTACTGTTAGCTCCCCCGGCGGAGCCGCTTCCGCGAGCCTCCCAAAGATCGTCTCCACCAGCGCCGCGGGACGCCCCGTCGCCTCTGCCGCTTTTCGATCCGGAATTTCCCGAACCGCCGCCATCTCCACCCCGGGAACTCTCAGCAGCCAGAATCATTTGCAACAAGCGGCCAGGATCATTGAACAAATCCTGAAATTTTTCGCCTGTGGCGCCAAGAACTTTTGCAGCAAGGTTCGCGGCCGTTTTTATTCCTGCGACCGAGGAATCTTCGGCGACGTAACGAATCTCGTTCACCTTGATGCCGGTTTCTCCTGCAAGCGCGGATTTCAGTTGATCTGCAAGCGAAGCTGGTTTTGCATTGCCGCTGGGAAAGGCGCGGACAAAGCGGGCGAACTGTGATTGGGTAAGCGCGGGAGAAAAATGGATGCTGGCAATACCGGAAGTGATTAGCAGTTGCGCAAAATTCTTTTCGCCAGCGGATGTGCCGAGCGGCACACCATCAAGAAGAATTTGATTGCCGGAAGCGCCGAGTAGAAGGCCAGAACCTCCGCTTTCGTTCAGAGCGCTGCGTAATTCCTTCCACGTGGTTTCAAATTGGGCGGCGGTACGCACATGCCCAAACTCACAGAGGCGGGCGAGTTTCAACAGAATGTTGAGGCTGCGAACAAAGCTGCGCGAGCCACCGCGCGTGTCGATGCTCATGTGCTTTGGCGAGGCACTGCCCCTCCAGAGTTCTACAGTAGAGTTTTCGGAAGCAATAAGACAAGCACTGCGGATGACGCTGTGGCTATCTAACTAACCCCAGTCACGAAACATCGGACAATTTTTAAGTAAGCCAGGTGGCGCCGGGTTTGGGTGTGGCTAACGATAGGGACGAACGGTCAGATCTGCAAATATTGGCGAATCGGGATAGGGGGAGCAGTCACCTGCTCGCCCCTCCCACACCACCCGACAGGCGGGTCCGCATCGGGCGGTTCAGTAAGTTGAGCCCTTGCGGGCCGGAGGTTCGAGTCATCGTTCGCCACAAGGGCTTCGCCACTCTGCAGGTTTCCGTTTCGGCTTCACCGTCTTCTGAACCTGTAAAGCTCAGCCGAAGCTGATTGGCTGGCGCGGTGCCACCCATGAGTTCGACGTTCTACTACTCACTCTTACTGTTAGGGCCTTCCTCACTCGCGTGAGTACTACGCCCGCTGCTGACTTCTGCTGCAGGATCAGGATGAATTACTCCACCCTCAGTCACGAATCCGTGACGTGCAGCAGATCTCCCGCGATAAGCTCGACTGCTTTCCACGCGCAACCACCGGATTTACGCTTTGCGTCCTTGATAGATATGGGCTTCGCGATCATGGGCCCGCTCGCCCGACGCTCACGCCTCAGATCCGGTTCTTGTACATTGGCTCGCGTTTTTGCTCCACGCTTCCTTCAGACCCCGCCTCGCAGCGACGCCCTTGCGCTTCGCTATCACTTCACCTCTA
>JAUTWY010000407.1 GCA_030838305.1 Acidobacteriaceae bacterium | reverse complement strand
ATCTGCGGCCCGCAGGTAACGACGACGCGATTCTGCGCTGGAACGCCTGCGTTCGTTTTCTCGATCGTCATAAAGAGTTGGGGCCGACGACGGAGGAGGCTTCAGAACCTATTCTTTCGGAGTAAGTCTTGCGGCCGCCGCACCGAGAGACAGCTGCTTCTGATGCCGCGCCAACTCGGTAATCAAACAGGAACCACGGCGCGGCTGCACCCATCCCTGCATCTCGCCGATCGTTGTCAGCCCGCCATGGACCTGCACCAAGGGTTCGCCCTGGCCGTAGATCTCGTGATAGAGCTTGATGCCGTTCACATCAGCGTAACCGCTGCTCACCGATCTCATGTACGCCTCTCCTGCGAATGAATCACGGGCTAACCGGACATCTTCGCAACTACGGTGTCTTTGTCTGGTCATAGACTTCACGGATGGCGTTAATCACAGTCTCCGGCTCGTCGAACTGGATATATTCCGAGCTATTGCGGGCGAAGATCTGTTTAGAGTTCGAAGACAGTGCGAGCCAGCGCGCCTGGGCCAGCGTGGTCTCCTGCTCATATTTGAGGTGCTCCGGCGTGTCCGGAGGCTTCCTCTCCAAATGGCCGACACCATGGTTTCCCGAGGTGAGGACGCGGATGGGACGCGAGCCGAATGAGCGGCGGTGCCGTTGCAGATAGGTTTCGTCCGACGCTGTCTGTTCCATTTCTGAAGAATAAGCGTCATACATGGCAACTTTGGTTTGCGCGATCTCCAACACTTTGGCGTTCAATTCCGGAGACCACTCGGCTTCTGGCAAACCCCGAAAAAAAAACTGCTGAGCACAGGTCCGTTGTGGCTGGCCAGGACGCGACGTTAGCGCCGGCAACGGCTTGTGCCCGGCAATCGCGTTACGACAATCGCGCAAGTCAGAAGGAATCCCAGCATGTCCTCGATGTTCCTCTTCTCGCATTGACTTCGGTTCGACGTCGGTGGGATCGGCGTCATCCAATACCAGCCCCGCAACCTCGTCCATGTACAGGTCCGCAAACGTACGCATGTTGTCGCCGCCGAAGGCGGATCCCACTAGAATGTAGGGCCCGCCGACGCCGGCATGGTGAAGCGCAGTGCGTAGCTCCTCGGCGATGTGCACGCTGGTACGCGGCATGGGACCGGGATCGCTGAATCCCGTGCCGGCACGGTCATAGCTGCAGGCGCGCGTCCATTTGGCGATCTCTGGCTGCACCTTCGACCACGCTGGCGCCCAGTCTCCCCATCCGGAATCGAAGACCACCGTGGGCGAGCCGCTCCCCATGCAATAGAGATTCAGCCGAAATCCGTTTACGGAAACGAGCTGGCCGGATTGCGCATAAAGAATGTCGGCGGGAGAGCTGGCGCCGCTGGCTACTTGCTGGCCGGAGATCGTGATTGAGGAGATGACCATCGCCAACAGAAAGCCGGTCCGTGATTGCCTCATTGTCGGCTCCTCCAGGGGCTGGGAGTGCCCGCCGCCGCTTTCATCTGCGCTGCGCATCCGCGCATAACGCCATTGCTTCAGTGGACCAATTGTAGGTCAAACGGTTGGGCTGGGTTGTTACGCAGACTGCGGTTTATACGCCGTGTAACTCTGAAGAAGGCTAGGTTAACTTCCATGTAGCTGACCATCCGGAGATTGGCCTTGCAAGGTCAATTTCGGTGAATGACCCGCGCTGGCCCCTGGGCCGGAGTGGTTCACCGTCTGCCCCGAGCGAAGAAACTATAGTCCCGGCAAATTGAGCGGATTGCCATGGGATTGTCACTTACTCGTCGAGCTCGGAGGAGTTTCACCTGACCGAATTTGTAGAGCGAAAACTCTGCGAAGAAGGGCCGCTCAGCCCACTCACTGGTCCTTGCGCCGATCTTGCGCACCGATTTGCGTCGAGTTCACACGTGAGCGGTGATAAATCGCCAACTCACTCACCTAACGCTGCGGGCGCGGAAATCCCCGGATTTCCGGCTATTGTCGGATGACGGGCTATCCGGAAGGAACCGGATTACTTCCGGATAGCCGACAATCTGGGAGTTGAGTGACGGCGGGTATCCACGTATCTCACCTCCGTGAAGCCGGTTATACGTCCACTGACAGCAAAGAGACGATTCGCCGCCTCCCATGACGCTTGCGTCATCTCTCCGTTGCCGTACCTTTTTGTTTAGCCGGGGCAGCGGTGGTGTAGGTGTAAAATCGCAACGGTTACGTTTGCAATTGTCGGTTCATTCGTATTTTGTTCACTGGCGCAAATTGTTGAGAACTGCGGCACATGGTTGACCGCCTTGCCGTGCTGCGAGGGCCAACCATGGATTGCCAGACATTGTGCGGATTGAAACTATGATCCCTTCAGATCAAACGTTGGTTGGGTCCTACGACTATCGCCTGGTCGCCCTGTCGGTGGTGATTGCGATAGTCGCGGCTTATGCGGCCCTTGACCTGGCCGGCCGCGTAACCTCCGCACAGACCCGGGTCCGATTCGTTTGGTTGACCGGTGGGTCCTTCGCCATGGGGATCGGCATTTGGTCCATGCACTACATCGGCATGCTGGCCTTTCGTTTGCCGATTCCTGTGCTGTACGACTGGCCCACAGTACTGCTATCGCTGCTGGCTGCAGTGTTGGCGTCCGCGAGTGCTCTGTTTGTCGTAAGCCGTCAGAAAATGGGCCTGCTGCGGGCCTCCATCGGCAGCATTTTTATGGGCGGAGGCATCGCCGCCATGCATTACGTCGGCATGGAGGCGATGCGACTCCACGCGATGTGTCAGTGGTCTCCGACTCTTGTCGCTCTTTCTGTCGTCCTCGCCGTGGGTATTTCCTTCGTGGCTTTATTGCTGACCTTTTATTTCCGGGGGGACCTATCAGCGTGGAGTTGGCTCAAAATTTCGAGCGCCGTCGTGATGGGTGCAGCGATTCCCATCATGCACTACACCGGTATGGCGGCAGCGAAGTTTACGGTCGCCACGCCAGCTCTGTCCCATTCGGACACGGCCCACGCCGTAAGCGTCTCTTCGCTGAGCATTGCGGGAATCATCGTCGTTACGTTTCTGGTTCTAGGAATCGCGGTCTTAACGTCGCTGGTAGACCGTCGATTTTCCATGCAAGCGGTGGAACTCGAGGCCAGCGCTCACCTGGTGGCCATTGTTGAGTCGTCTGACGATGCCATCATCAGCAAGACCCTGGAAGGTGACATTCTCACCTGGAATTCCGGCGCAGAGAGAATGTTTGGTTATTCGGCGCAGGAAGCCCAGGGCCAAAAGATGATGATGCTGATTCCGCAAGAGTACAGCGCCGAGGAACCGGACATTCTAGCACGGATCGCTCGCGGGGAAAGGGTGGCGCATCTCGAAACGACGCGGAGGCGAAAGGACGGAAGACACATTGACGTTTCCGTGACCATCTCTCCGGTGAGGGACAGACATGGCAAGATCGTTGGCGCTTCGGACATTGTCCGTGACATCACGGAGCGCAAGGTGGCGGAGGCAAGGGTTAACGAGCAGTTGTCACGACTGAGCCTGCTCAACCAGATCACGCGAGCGATCGGCGGGCGGGAGGACCTTGACAGCATTTATCAGGTGGCGTTGCGTAGCCTGGAGGAGGATCTCGGTTTCGATTTCGGCTGTATCTGCGACTACGACCCGATAAGCCGGAAGTTGCAAATTATTCATGTGGGCGCGCGAAGTAGGGCGCTGGCCCTGGAGTTGGCCCTGACCGAGCAGGCGCACATTCCCATTGATGCCAACGGGCTGAGCCGGTGCGTCCTTGGGCAGTTCCTCTATGAGCCAGACATTGCGGACGTGATACTGCCGTTCCCACAAAAACTCGCTGGGGCGGGGTTGCGTTCGCTGGTAGCGGCGCCGCTCCTGGTGGAAAGCAAGGTCTTCGGTGTCTTTGTGGCTGCTCGCCGGGAACCGGCCAGCTTCAGCAGCGGCGAATGTGACTTTCTGCGGCAATTGAACGAACACGTTGCGCTTGCCGCGCATCAAGCGCAGTTGTATGCATCCTTGCAGCAGGCATACGACGATTTACGGCAGACGCAACAGGCGGTGATGCAGCAGGAGCGCCTGCGCGCTCTAGGTCAGATGGCCAGCGGCATTGCCCATGACATCAACAACGCAATTTCGCCGATGTGGCTCTCCACCGAAATGCTGCTGGAGACCGAGACGGACCTGAGCCCTCAAATCCGCAAGCATCTGGAGATGATTCAGCGAGCCACCGGCGATGTGGCGCACACCGTCGCGCGCATGACCGAATTCTACCGCCAGCGCGAGCTCCAGTTAACGCTATCGCCGGTAGAGATAAACACGTTGGTGCAGCAGGTGATGGACCTGACGCGCGTCCGCTGGAGCGATATGCCACAACGGCAGGGCGTCGTGATCGAGATGCGCACTGAGTTGGAACAGAACCCACCGGCCATCATGGGGGTCGAAAGCGAAATTCGCGAGGCGCTTATCAATCTCATTTTCAATGCTGTGGATGCAATGCCGAGCGGCGGCGTACTGATGTTGCGTACACGAATTGTGGAACGCTCGCCGGGCCGGCCCAAACTCAGCAGTCTGGTAGTGGAAGTGGCCGACAACGGTGTCGGCATGGACGAGGAGACGCGGCGGCGCTGCTTGGAACCGTTCTTCACGACCAAAGGTGAGCGTGGCACAGGCCTCGGTCTTGCGATGGTGTACGGCGTGCTACAGCGACACGACGCAGACCTTGAAATCGATAGCACGGCGGGCATGGGCACTACCATGCGATTGAGTTTTGCTGTTCCTGTTGGTGGCGCGTCGGATCTTGCTCCCGAGACTCCACGACCAGTTCCTTCCAGTGCACGCATTCTGGTTGTTGATGATGATCCGCTGATTATTCGAGTGCTGTGCGAGGTGCTGGAGAGGGATGGCCATGAGGTGATTGCCGCAAATGGAGGTAAAGCGGGAATTGATGCGTTTAGCACCGCTCAACGGCAGGGTAAACCATTCGCTGTTGTCA
>JAUTWY010000388.1 GCA_030838305.1 Acidobacteriaceae bacterium | reverse complement strand
TCGCTTCCCTGGAGCGACAGCACGCTGAGCGCCTTCAGCGTGGTCTGGGGAGCGAGCACGGGCACTTCAGCCACCAGCGTGGTTTGGGGTGCGTCAGACTTGGCTAGCATGAGTGCATTCTCCGATGCTGGAGACGATGAAGAGTAAGCCGTGGTTAATTAATCAAAGGAGAGGAGAGAATTATGAATCGCAATACACGGCTAACGCAAACATTCATCGGAGCAATGGTCCTGGCGGCGATTGCAAGCAGCGCATACGCCAGCGTGGCTAGCCACGCCCTGCATGCGCCCCACGCTTTGGCCATACTGGCCCTGGCAGCGGCAACGTCGCGGATGAAGATCAAGTTACCTGGCATTAACGGAAACATGTCAGTGAACTTGCCATTCTTGCTGATGGCGGTAGTGAATCTGAGCGCGCTGGAAGCTGTCGTGATTGCAAGCCTATCGACGGTGGTACAGTGCTGGCCAAAACTGGATGCCAAGTTCAAGCCGGAGCAGATGCTGTTCAACGTGAGTATGATGGCATTCGCGAGCAGCATGGCCAACCTGATCTGGAACGCCGGTTGGTTGGGAAAGGCTTCATGGGCATCGCAGCCGCTCATGTTGGTTTCCGCAACCGCTGCTTTCTTCCTGGGGCAGACGGCGCCGGTGGCCGGCATTATCAAGCTGGCTGAGGGTGCCGCAATGCGCCACATCTGGCTCGGCATTGTGCAACTCTCATTCCCCTACTACGTCCTTAGCGCAGGAATGACCTCAATGGTGAACCTGGTAAGCCATCACTTTGGCTGGCAGGCAGCCCTTGTGATATTTCCGGTTATGTACGGCGTCCACCGGTCCTACCGTTTGTACTTCGGGCGGGCGGCGGAAGCTATGCACACCGCACCGTTGGCAAGAACCGCCAGCGTCGGCGCGTAAACGAAAATCCGTCGCGTCTCGGACTGACAGCCGGCCGCGACTATGCTGCGGAACGAATCAGTACCAAGGTGGCGTTCTGGCTCAACCAGAACGCCACCTTCTTTTGGTAAGCAGTTCCCTCCTCAATTTTGATTGAACAGTTCGCTGCGATCGATGCGCTCGCCTCGAAACACAACTAGAGAGATTCGCTCGGTAGCGCTTATGTCCTCGAGCGGATTACCGTCAACCACCAGAAGATCGGCGTCGTTGCCGGGCCGGATAGATCCAATTCTCTTGTCCGCCCGAAGCAGCCGGGCCGCGTTTACAGTTGCTGCTTGCAAGGCTACCGCCGGCGGAATGCCTGCCTGCACCCAAAGCTGAAGTTCATGTTGTACCGTAGGTCCGTGGATGACAAGAACGTTCCCCGCATCGCTTCCCGTGACCAGCAACACTCCGTGCTCACGCGCCCGCTTCAAGTTGTCGATCGCGATTGACATGTCGATCGGATACTGCGCCAGCGCTTTGCGCATCGGTTCCGTCTCCGCTGAGCCCATGGCTTCCTCGGTCCCCTGCAAGAGTTCTGGCGGGACCGCTTGTTGCACCAGCGATCGCTTGAGCAGATCAGTCTTCCCTGCCACAAAGTCTTTGAAGGCTTCGCCCACGCTCAGAGTCGGGTCGTAAAACATTCCTTTCCTCGCCATCTGCTCGAACGGCGAATCGGGAATTCGTTCGCGAAAGGACCCATGCTCGATCGAGTCGGCTTGCGCCTGCACAGCATCCGCCATGTCGCGGGCATCGCCCGTATGAACCACCAGGGGCAAAGAATCGGCGTGCGCCTGGCGGGCAATCGCATCGAACAACGCCGTGTCGAGACGGTTGTAGACTCGGCCTCCCGCGCCCGCCTCAAGAATCGCTTTGATGCAATCCGCACCCTGGGTTTTCAACTCGTCAACCTGCCGGCGTGCTTCCTCCGCGGAGTTAGGGATGCGGGTGAATTGCTTTTCCAGATTCGCTCGGGCGGGAGCCGGCAGTTCTTTGAAGTATTCCGTCCCATGTCCGCCGGAAGCCGTGAACAGGGGCCCGCACGTGTACAAATCCGAGCCCAAGACTTCGCCGCTACGCACCGTGGAACGCACCTTCAGCACGCTCTCCAGCCCATCCCCGACGCTCCTGACCGTAGTGACTCCGCTGTAGAGATATGCCGCGAGATCGCGCTTCATACTCTTCTCCGCGTCATATTTGCTCATGTCGGGATAGAAACCACCGGGAGCCCCGAGATGAAGATGCACATCAATCAGTCCGGGAAGAATTGTTTTTCCGGCCGCTTCCACAGTTTCCGCTTTCAGAGTTCTTGGATCGGGCCCTGCTCCTTCATAGACTTCGGCAATCTTGCCGCCCCGGACCAGCACCGATCCGTTCTCAATCACCTTGCCGTCGCCCACAAAAATCCGCGCGCCTCGAATCAGGAACGTATCGCTGCGTGCCAATTGCCGGTTGAGAATCTTAGTCTTCGTGATGCCGGTACGAGCGTGCATCTGCCAAAAGCCTAACAGTAGGAAAGGAGTCAGCACCGCCGCCAGCCACAACTTCGCCGAGCCCCGGATCTTTTCTTCTTTTTCCCAGCGAAATAGCTTGTACGAAATAAAGAGTCCCACGAATCCAGTTACCGCAAGCGCCAGCGTAGGCTGAATATTAGCCGCGATGCCTTCGTTCCGCAGTAGCATGCCTTTAATGCCAATCACCATATAGGTCGCCGGCACGAACTGCGTGACCACCAGTAGCCAGTGAGGAAACATTGCGAGCGGAAAAGTCGCGCCGCTCAGGAACAACATGGGAAGATAGATCAACTGAACCAGAAGCTGGCTTTCCTGCATCGAGTTCACAACGGAAGCCAGGATTAATCCGATGGCTCGGAATCCGACGATGGCGACGGTGACGAAAATCAGAATCGATCCCATCGACTGCGGCCACGGCATGCCGTACAAAGAATGCGACAGCGTGAAAATGAGAATCACGTTGGGCATATACAAAATCCAGCCAGTCACAACCGAGGCAACCAGTAACGGAGCCGGCGTGATCGGAGTGACCTTATAGCGGCGCAGGATATTCGCTTCGCGCTCCTGCACGGCGCGTATTCCCGCGCCGAACAGCCCGTTGCCCAGAATCCCGATGATCAGAACCATGGCGATCACAATGGTCATGGCCGCGCCGCGTTCGGCGTGCATCGCCTGCCCAAAGATAAAAAAGAAAATTAAGGGAAACAGATAGTTGAAGAAAATCACAGACCTTTGCCGCAGAGCCAGCTTCAGGTCGAGGACAATAAGCGCTCGATAGGCTTTCATTCGCGCAGACTCTTCCCCGTCAGCTCGATAAACACGTCTTCGAGGCTGGGCTGCTTCAGGCTGACATCGGTCAATTCCATCCCCTGCTGGTCGATCCATTTCACCAGATCCACAAGCGTTGCCGCGGGACGTCGCGAGTTGACCGTCAGCGTACGGCCACTGTGGTCGATCGCGCTCTGCGTCGCCTCCACCCACTGGGGACGGCTCGCCGGAAACACCGTCGCGCACGTGACGACAATGCTCGACGCGTTTCGGCTCTGCTGCTTCAGGTGCGCCGGCGTATTCAGCGCAATGATGCGGCCTTCGTCGACGATCGC
>JAUTWY010000386.1 GCA_030838305.1 Acidobacteriaceae bacterium | reverse complement strand
TGACAACCCCACTTTTTCCTTCCTTCAGCCATTGCAAACCACCCTGAATGGGCGCAACCCATGTGCGGCCGGAGTCAACGTGCAATGGCCCCATACTCTGCGATTTCAAATTGGGAAAAGAGTAGGTAACGAAGGCGCTGTCTCGCAGCCGCTCGAGCCCGCGCGTGCTGCCAATCCAGATGTCTCTCTCCCGATCCTCGAAGAGCGCAGCTACCGGTCCGGTGGTACTCAGTAAGGAAACCCCATTCGCGTTGTACCGAAACAGTCCGCGACTCGTGCCAACCCAAATATTCGAGTTCCGGTCACGAAGAATGGAACGGACGTCGAGATTGAGAAATGATGACGGTACGCCTGCCAACGTAAGCTTCGTTCCACTCCAGCGCAGCACACCCTTTGCCGTTCCGACCCACAATTCTGAGTTTTGCAGAGGCAGAAGGCAATTAATCTTCGTATCAACCCGCCCACTCGATGCGCTCGAAACGCGGCCTTCCTGGAGGTAGAAAAGCCCTTGATGCTCCGTGCCAAGCCAAATCTTTCCGTCGTCAGTCTGCGCCATGGAGATCGCCACCGAGGTAGGCGCCGCCAAACGATCAAACCAACTGAAGGGAGTTGCTGGCCGGTCAGGGGCTTCGCTGTTCGCGACTCTTGCAGCGTCGGCGGGAAGTGCTGCGGACGACAGGCTTCGAAATCGGTTGTCACTGTATGTGAGAGTTCCCTCAGCCAATGATGAGAGCAAAACCGCACCCGACGTGCCCCGTGCCATTGCGGTTGTGCCGTTCTCAGTCTCGCCCCGGATCAGTTCGAAGCTTCCATTTTGGTAACGAAAGACTAGGGTGTTTTGTAGCAAGATCCAGAGGTTATCGCTTGCGTCAACGACGAGTGTTCGTACAGGGCCAATCCAGACTGGATCGGGGTGGGCCAGCTGAAACTGCTGAAAATTCAAGCCGTCGAAACGAACCAGGCCTTTATCTGTCCCAATCCAGAGATAGCCATCGGAAGTCTGTGCGATGGCCGTTATCGACCCGCCCGGCCAACCTCTCTCAGTTCCCCACGAGTCGTGGAGATATTGCGACACGGCCCGAGTGGGATCGAGCGCAGACGCCGAAATAGCGAAGCAGACGCCTGCGAGTCCGGCAATGGCACACCTGAGTAGCCAACGCCTTCCGAAACCGTACTCACGGTAGGTATTCAAACTTCTCAACCACAACCTCGCTTGGCTTCTGCATAGGATTTTTGTCGCTTGCAACAACGAAAAAGATCAGACGGAGTTTCGCCTGACCCGGTCCCGGTATGCCAGTGAACTCATGTTCGGAAACAAGTTGCGCTCCGGCACCAGAAGATCTTCCACGAAAGGTCTTGAAAGTTGCATGTCCAGGTTCCCAGCGCAGGACATACGTCAAGGTGCCTGGGGGTGCCGCAAAAGGGAACAGATTCCCAGGACTGTAAAACGGTTGAATTGCATATTGTGCATTGTTCTTATTTGCAGCGTCACCCCGGCCATGGATCTCGACGTCCAGCTCGTGAAAGTGTTGCTCGCTGGCCGATTCGTCGAAGGTAAACATGCTGAAGGCCGCGGCGGGCTCCAGGTATGAAGTATCACGCACAGTTAACGAATACGTGCCGTAGCCGAGACTGCGATTCAGGAATATTTCTGCGCACGACCAGCTGACCGATTTCTTCTTGATCTGCATGTGAAGCGTCCCGCTCGCATCGGTCCATGCATTTTCAGGATCGTAAAGGTTGTTCGTGCCTCCCTTGTCACTTGCAATCATGCGAACACCCCAGTCATAACCGCTGAATTTAAGCGATCCGGTCGGAGCCAATTGCGGCTCTCCAACGCCCTTCACAATTGTCACGAGAGCAACGGAACCGCCTTGGGTCGGAGCCACGTCTGTCATGGGTAACGGATGATAATCCGGCTCCACCAATAGCGCAGCATACTCAAGCCCCAGATGAGTTTCCGTGCTCCATGTCGAGTCTGCTTTGATCGGAATGAAAGGGTGATCAGGCCAGGGCTGCACCCACCATTGCCCGCTGTGCGCATAAATAACAATCTGCTGCTTTGGTCGAGCGTTTGTTACCCGTCCAGAGATCGTATCGACCCTTTCCCGGCCACCCTGGGCTGCAGGAGGAATTTTGGTGAAGATGATGGATGGTGTTTCCTGGGGCCTTTCTGACCGGCAGGCCACAAAAGCGACCGCGCTAACGAAAACGATAGCGCTCAGGATCCGCAAGACAGGAAACGTTGCAGAAGCTGTTCCAATGCGACTTGCCGACGCGATTTCAGAGTGATTCACTTGCATAGTGGAAACCTTATGCGACCAAGGGCGTTGACTCCGTCACTTGGATCGGCAAGGCGAAATGAAAAATTGCGCCCCCTCCACCGTTGGAGCTCGCCCACAACTGCCCGCCATGCGACTCCACAATGGAACGGCTGATGGCCAACCCCATGCCGCTGCCCTGTGGCTTAGTGGTAAAGAATGCCGAAAAGATCTGATCCATCTTCTCCGTTGGCAACCCCACGCCCGTGTCACTGACCGAGAACTGCAGTTGGCCGTTCTGCAGTTCCGACTTCACCGTAAGCTCTCCGCCTGAGTCCTCCATGGCTTCGATGCCGTTAAGCATGAGGTTCATAAATACCTGCTGCAGCTGCACACGGTCTACCATGATTTTAGGCAGTTCGGCGGAAAGGTCCGTGCGCATGGCAATGGAGAATCGCATAGCCTCGCCTGTCAGCAGCGTGAGCATTTCCTGGATAATTCCGTTCACGTCGACCAACTCACGTTGTGGAGGAGACTTCTTGTAGAACGAACGTATGCGGTCGATGATCTCCGCCGCACGATTCCCATACTTATCGATTCTGGCTGCCGCCGCACGCGCCCGATCAAGATTGGGCGGCTCGTGTGCCAGCCATTCAATGCAGCTGTTGGCGCTGGTGATCGCGGCCGCGATGGGCTGTTTGATCTCGTGTGCCAGCGACGCGGCCATTTCCCCCAACGTGCTCACACGGTTGGTATGTGCCAGATCGGCCTCGAGTTGCCGCAGCCTTTCACGCTCTTGCGCCGCAGATTTCAGCTCCGTAATGTCCGTCGAGCTGCCCACGAATTGCTCCAAATCTCCGGAGTCGGAAAGGACCGGATGGCCAACCGTGTGGATCCATTTCACCTTCCCGTTCGGAAAAAGAATGCGGAACTCATGATCGTAATCGGCTTTTTCCAGGATTGCCCGTTCGACCGTGTCCGTGCACTTAAAGCGATCCTCCGGGTGGACGCGTTCGAAGTATTCTTCCCACGTTGGTGCTCCCTCAGCTGGATCGAAGCCGTAAATGCGGTACAACTCGCGAGAAACGTGCACTGCACTCCGATCCGACACGCGCCAGGCCCAGCTGGCTGTGTGTGTCAGCTTCTGCGCTTCGGCGAGATGACTTTCACTCCGGCGCAGGGAATCCTCGACTCGTCTCCGTTCGGTCACGTCCATGACTGTGCCGATGACTTCAATGATTTGGCCTGAGGCATCTATCACAGGATGTGCGATGCTGTGAAGATGTTTTATCTTCCCGTCCGAAACAACGATTCGAAAATCAGCCTCCGACTCACCCCATTCTGTTTGTGTGGACTCCATTTTCTTTCGCTGCTCAAGGCTTGCTCGGTCGTCGGGGTGAACTCTATCGAGAATGAGGCACCAGGCGGGCTTCAGTTTCGCCGGGTCGATCTCATAAATGCGAAAGATCTCTTCTGACCAGAAGAGCTCGTCGGTACCGACGTTCCACGCCCAACTGCCCGTGTGGGTGAGCCTCTGCGCTTCGGCAAGGTATGCTTGTCGCCGCTCCGACTCCCGGGTCAGCAGTTCTTGCTGGGTGATATCGATCGCGGTGCCGAGAAAGCCCTTGAGCACCTCGCCTTCAACAACGGGAATTCCGACGCAGCGAATGTAGCGAAGCTCACCGCCGGGCCAAACAATTCTCTTTTTCACATCGCAGCCGCTGCGTTCCGCATGCATTCTCTTTATGGTGCTCGCCATAAAGTCACGGTCTTGTGGGTGAACGGTGGCCAGATACTGTTCAAGTGTTGGGGCTCCCTTCTGAGGATCCAGGCCATAAATTGTAAACAGCTCCTGAGACCAATAATCAAAAAAACCAGAGGGATTAAATGCCCAACTTCCCATATGGGCAAGGCGCTGCCCTTCACTGAGATAAAGCTGGCTCTTCTGAAGCGCCTCCTCGGCACGCTTGCGCTCAGTAATGTCCTGGACAGTACCGAACATTTGGCAGCGCCTCCCCGACGCGTCTTTCTTCACATCGCCCTGACTATGCACCGTGCGCAGTTCGCCACTGGGACGGACGATTCGATGTTCTACGTCCGTGCGCAATCCGCCACGAACGGCCTCCTCGGCCACTCGAAACACAAATTCTAAATCTTCAGGGTGAACCATTTTTTGGACAACTGCTATGTCTATGGGATACTCCTGCGGCTGCAGACCATAGATGCGGTAGGTTTCGTCTGACCAGAGCACGCGATTCGTCGCCAGGTCCCACTCCCAGTAGCCGACCTGTGCAATCCGCTGGGCTTCTTCAAGCTTGGCCTTACTCTCCTGCAGGGTCTCGTAGAGAGACCGCAACTTGCCTGCAGTATCATTGAAGACTCGGCCGAGTCTTGCCAGTTCGTCCTGTCCTGAAATCGGTACCACGTGATCGAACTCTCCGCGCGACAAGGCACTGGAGCTCTCCATCAGCCTCCCTAACGGAGTTGTAATACTTCGGGTAATGATGAGGCCAACCAGGCCCGCGATGAGCAGAGCACCCAACGCCGTCAGCAGCAGAACGATGACCATCTGACGTTGGAGGCGAGCAATGTTTGCGACGGTTTGCCCGAGTTGGTCGTTCAATTCTCTAGTGATGCTCTTCACGAGCATCGAAGTCTCCGCATCCAGCGGCCGCTTTTCATTTGCCAGCCGCAGCCGCAAGGCGCTCCAATCCCCCGAAGCTGCGAGCGAGTTCAGGGATTCGAGCTGGGACGGAAGGGTGCTTTCGATGACCTCTATAGTTGGTACAAATGTGGGGTAGAGTCGGACCTCGGGCGGCAACTGGGTGATTGCGAGCCGGGCGTCCTGAACACTATCCAAGATCATGTCCCGCAGTGACCCCGACTCTTGGCGCAAAAGGACCGCATCTTGGGACTGGGCAACTCTGTTCAGCCTGTCGTTAAATGCCTGAAGACTGGACTGAAACTTCAGAGCTGCGATCAATTCGAGGCTAACTCCAGTCAGTCGACGATCTGCTCTAATCTGAGCGGAGTGAAATTGCCAGAGCAGGATGCCGTTTACCGCAAGTAGCAGAACGAATATTCCAACGAAACACAGAGCCAACCGGCGACCAATTGAGAAACGATTGATGAACCCTTTTGCCCCAAGGTCCTTAGCCCCTGCCGGTATTGCTTTAGGTCTCATCCCGGTTCTTTCGGCAAACTCTGCAAGCGGTCTCAACCCCGCACGTACCGTCCTGTTAGTTTCCACTAAAGGTTACCGGTTGAGGTGGACCTGTTTTGTAGCCTGTAATTACAACCAACTCCCTTTCAAGTAATGCAGCTGCATCGGTGGCGCTTCGTTCATGCGTTAATACGGAATGTACCGCCTGCATATAAGCCTTCGAGACCTTCTCGTACGCTTGCCCCGTAACGTCAGAAGGTCGGGTGATGATACGGGGCGGCCTGCCGGACTTCTGAGTGCTTGTATCATCTCCCACCAGCCACGGCAAATCGTACAGTTCCGGTTGACTGTGCCCTGGTGCCTGAGCGAGGTTGCGCTCGGACGCAAGTTCATCATTAATGAAGAACCGAAGGAGAGCCATCGCTTCCTGCGGGTGGGCCGAAAATCGCGAAACGGCCAATCCGGTGCCACCAAGCACGCCGACTCTCGCAGCGGCGCCGCCCGGTACGCTCGTGTACCCGGTTAGATTGGGCAAGGTGGCTTCCCGCCAGTGAGCCAGGCGATATTTCCATTGCCAGGTGTGCCAAAAGGCGGCTCGTTCGGATGCCCATACGTTTGTCGCGTCCGCTTCAGTGTAGGAGAGGACACCAGGCGGGGAAATCCATCCCACCCACCGCGCGGCTCTTTGCCACGACTGGATGGCAGCGGGATTACTCACGCTGATGGTCTTGTTCTTTTCAATGATTCGCCCTCCCCCTTGGGAGACTTGCCATTCCAATGCGTTGCAAGTAAGGCCTTCCGCCGCAGCCCCCTGCCAAACATACCCCCAGAAATCCTTTTTGCCCTCAGCGCGCTCGCCAGCCTGAATTCTCGCCGCCATTGTTTCCAGCTCGTCCCATGTGACAGGAGGGTGGGTGTATCCGTACTTGCGAAGTAGGTCGGTGCGATAGGCTAGTGTTCCAATTTGCATGTGATAAGGGATCGCCACGACTTTGCCGTTCACTGTGTCGCTGGCGAGCGACTCTGGATCCACAGAGGAAAGCTCCGAGGAAAAGTAAGGTTTTAGATCCAAGAGGTACTCGTCAATGATTTCCGGCCAGATCACGTCGACGCCCAGAAGGTCAGGACTCGTGCTCGGTTCCCGGAGTAGCTTTCGAGCTAGATCTAGTTGCCCGAGAGAGGTTTCAGGCAAGGGCAAATGCTCGACACGGATTCCGGTTTCGCGAACAAACCGCTCCGTCTCGCCCGTCTGTCTTGCTCGTGAAGGAACCGAGGTTTCTTGGTCTCCTCTATTCTCGGCCATGTCAGGCAAAAGCTCAGGCTGCGACCACTCGGGATCGAGAAATATGATGGTCGCGGGTTCGGGCTTTGAACGACGGCAGTCCAATAGCAAGAGAAGAAGGAAAAAACTCAAAACAAAGCAAGAGATCC
>JAUTWY010000360.1 GCA_030838305.1 Acidobacteriaceae bacterium | reverse complement strand
CACGCGTCGTTGACAGTCTATTAGCGCAGCGGTACGAGTTTCGCACACTATGCAATGTTGTCCATGACCACTGACTCTGGAACAGTTATCCAGGTCTACAAGGTTCACTGATAGAAGATTGTCCTTGCAAAACAGGCTCGTAGACTACGCCGACGGCGTTCAGGTGGGGCATGGCCGGGTTCAAGTCGGCGATAAGCCTACTTCAAAGGCGGTTACCTGACATTCGGGCTGACGTGGCCGACTGACTTCGTTGTCACATATAAAACCAGGACGTTTACACGGCAACTTGAGCAGAACGCAGATCAGCGGACGCTGGCCGACTTGTCATTACTAATTTGTTAAGATTGATGTTCTAAATAGCCTGATGCGAGTCAGGGGAACTAGTTCATTGACCGCTTGATAGATTTCCTTTTGTAGCGGAACTTACGACGGGCAGTTTTTCGGTCAAACTTCCAGTTGATCCGGGTACGGCGGCGGTTGAGGTCCCGATTCCAGGCGGTGACCTCTTTCCGCAGAGTCTTCAGGTCGGGGATTCGCCGGCTGCCGAGGCATTGCCGTGAGAGAAGCCCGATTTCGATTTCGGCCTGATTGAGCCAGCTTCCGTGAGTGGGCGTGTAATGCACGGTGAACCTGTTCCAGACCTCTCCGCCGACCTGTGCACCGAGCAGATCCGTCAGGGACTTCCTGCGATGAATGTTCAGATTGTCCATAACCAGATGGATGGTAGAGGCATCCGGGTACTGCATCGCCAGTTCGAACAGCACCTGAGCGAACTGGACGGCGGAACGGTCCAGCGTAGCAAAGGTGAAGTGACGACCGGCCTTTGGCTCTACCGCGCAGAAGACGTTGGCCGTACCGCAACGTTCATATTCACTGTCCCGTCTCGCCTCCCGGCCCGGAGCCGCCGCTGATGGCGGTCGCACTTCCGCATGCAGAGTGATCGGCTTCTCGTCCAGGCAGACCACCGGTTCCCTGGGATCGTAGGGTTGCTCGTAAGTCCCGAGTACATCCTCCATCTTCTCGATGTACTCGTCATTGAGTTCCGGCACGCACCACATTTTTTTCCCGCCACGGCTTGAGGTCGTGGCTAAGAAGCAGCACCCGAATGGTTTCGCGTCCGACCCGCGGAACCAGGCGTCGCTTTACGGCTTGTTCGGCCACCAGCCGTACTGTCCACCGAGCATAGCCCTCTGGCGGAGTGGCGCAGACCATGGCGATGATCCGCTGCTTCTGGCTGTCTTCCAGCACCGAGACGGCTCCCGGACGCTCTTTCTCGTAAACAGCACGGTCGAAGCCGCCCTCAATATACCGATGCCCCACTTTCCGAATCGCCTGGGGCGTCAAGGGTATGAATTCGGCAATACGGGGCGCACTGATGCCCTTCGCCAGTTGCTGCAGCGCCATGGCGCGCAGTACCGCACGTACCGGCTGAACGCCACCGCTCAGCATCTTCTCCAACTCCTTCTGATCCTTCTTAGCGACTTCGATACGCAGAGCAGCACGGCTCATACCTTGAGTATGCGCCAAAACATTTCGGAATGGAATTGTTTTATTGGAATCTTTTCAGACGGTCACAGAACTAGCAGCGCGTGGTTAAAGCGTCGACAGTCCTGGCTCTAGAAACATTCTGACTTTAAAATGTTTTTATGGCGATGGGCACGCGCAAGCACCGGCAGCGTCAGGAGCAACTCTGGGTAACGCATAGAGAACTGGCTGAGGCACCGGGACATCCTTTCTATAAGCGGTTGAACGAACTGCTGGACGGCGAGAAGTTCGACGAATTCTGTGAGGGGGAATGCGCGCAGTTTTACGCGAAAAGCAATGGACGTCCGTCGTTGACCCCAGGAACTTACTTCCGGCTGCTTTTAATCGGGTATTTTGAGGGGATCGATTCCGAGCGCGGCATCGCGTGGCGAGCCGCCGATTCGCTCGGGCTGCGGGAGTTTCTAGGCGTCGGGCTGGACGAAGAGACGCCCAATCATTCGACGATCTCCAGAACACGGCGATTGATCGATGTGGAAACGCATCGTAAAGTCTTTCTGTGGGTGCTGGGCGTGATAGCGGATCGGGGTCTGCTAAAGGGCAAGACGGTGGGGGTGGATGCAACCACACTAGAAGCGAATGCAGCTATGCGTTCGATAGCTGCGAAGCAGTGACCGCTCCGCGGCAATAGTACGGCGAGATAGCGGAGCCGGTTACGACGAGTTTCTCACTGGGCTGGCCCGGCAATCCGGGATCGAGACGCCAACCCGGGAAGACCTGGTCCGCATCGAGCGGAAGCGCAAGAAGAAGACATCCAATCAGGAATGGGTGAGTCCCGCTGATCCGGATGCGCGGGTGGCGAAGATGAAGGACGGAAGCACGCATCTGGCACACAAGGCCGAGCATGCGGTGGATATGACCAGTGGCGCGGTGATCGCAGTGACACTGAACGCAGCCGACCAAGGCGACACCACAACGATTCAGGAAACATTGGCTGAAACGGCCGGGAATCTGGCGCATTTAATCGAGCGGGAAGCAAAGAAAGCGCCCGATGAGGAACCGCAGGTCAGCCTGGATCCGCTTGCCGAGATCGTCGGCGACAAGGGCTATCACAGTAACGACGCGGTGATGCATGTGCAACAGGCGCAGGCGCGAAGTTACATTCCGGAACCGCAGCGCGGGCGGCGCCAGTGGGCGGGCAAGGCGGACGAGCAGAAAGCTGTGTACGCGAACCGTCGCAGAGTCAAAGGCAATTACGGAAAACGGCTGCTGAAGAAACGCGGGGAACTGATTGAGAGGTCATTCGCGCACTGCTACGAAACCGGAGCCATGCGGCGAGTCTATCTGCGAGGTCGCGAAAATATTTT
>JAUTWY010000337.1 GCA_030838305.1 Acidobacteriaceae bacterium | reverse complement strand
ATCACCTCATTTGGCCAGCAAGCGTTTCCGCGTGGCAGCTATCTTGTGGGACATCTGGAAGCTGCACAAAACCCAGGACATTTTTGGGGCAAGGGCTATTTGAAGCTGCAATTTGACCGCATCGGACTGCCGACCGGCGATCTGCCCCTGGAGGCGAAGGTCATCTCAACCCGGGGATACAAAGTGGATAAGCAAGGCAAGATCGATGGCAAGGGTCACGCCAAGCGCGATGTCGTCGAATGGATGCTGCCGCCTTTGTGGCCATGGAAGGTGATCATGCTGCCGGCACGGGGGCCGCGTCCGAAGTTGAAGGGGGAGACGGTGCTCAGCCTGCGTCTGATGGACGATGTCCAGGTGCCGCAGGTAGCCAAGACATTCGGACCCGGGTGGCGTTTCTTCGGCAGCAGCGCGCAGAACGGATCGTATCTTGACTCCCAGAATACGAATGGGAGGCCGATGCTCGCCCTAAGTGGGAGCGTAACCACGGCACGTGCGGACGTTGCGGCGTCCGTGGAAATCCCGCAGCTATCCTATGCGAGCCTGGTCTCTCGGAATATGAATTCCGGGACGACCGTAGCGGCGGGACCGGTGTTCATCCTGAAAACCGGCACGGTTCTGGCGGTTGGCAATTATCAATACCAGGACGGCCGTATCACCTACACGCTGGCTGGCGGAGGCGGTGGGGTGTTAAGTACGGAGGACGTGGACTGGCCAACGACGACTCAAGTAAACAACCAGCGCGGCGTGCGGATGACGTTACACGGCGGCCACGTCAACCCGGAGACGGCGGGTTTCTAACCTTTACGCTTTGACTTAATCAGCCGCCGGCGAAAGCTGGCGGCTTTTTTCTGCGGGATGCAAGAATCCAAGGCTTAACGCGGAGGGCGCGGATAAAATCCGCGGAGCCACGCGGAGAACTTCTTTGCGACCTATTTGGCTCCGATGAATCTGGATACGCGCACCTTACTGGAGAATGCACGCTATGGATAAGATCAACATTGCCGATAGGTTCGCTAAGATTTCAGAATACTGGAAGCCTTATATTGCGGCTAAACTCAACGGGCAGCAGGTGAAGCTGGACAAGCTCAAGGGCGAGTTCGTCTTCCATCATCACGAAAAGGAAGACGAGATGTTCTTGGTGGTGAAAGGGCGTTTCCGCATGGAGTTTCGCGAGCGGCATGAGTGGATTGAGGAGGGAGAATTCATCGTCGTGCCGCGCGGGGTGGAGCACCGGCCTGTCGCTGATGACGAATGCTGGATTCTGTTATTTGAGCCGGCTTCTACGCTGAACACAGGCAACGTGGTTAATGAGAGGACCTTGCCGCAACTTGAGCGGGTGTAAGAAAATGTGGCGTAGAGACCTAGCACGCTACTTCTCTAATTCGCATTGATGCGCATCTAATCAATTCTTAGATATGGAACTCACTGTTTACTCTGCCGCCTGGTGTCCCGATTGCCGGGAGGCCAAACGTTTTCTCGCCAAGCACAACATCGCTTATAAAGAGATTGACATTGAAAACACGCCGGGCGCGGTGGAGGAAGTGGTCAAACACACCGGCAAACGCGCCATTCCGCAATTTGTGATTGATGGGGAATGGGTGCAGCCCTACGTCCCGGGACGTGGATTTCTTTATGACGAGATGGCTAAACGCTTGGCGATTGGAAAGCTCTAGGACACCTGAAAAACTCCGCTAAATACGCGAGATCAGCGGCCGATTGCCATTCTTCAGATACCTTCGACACCTCCTGTTCATCATCTTCCGTACCGTAGAAAAGCCTTCCGGGACAAGGGAAGATGACCGCTCATGTCCGAACCGGAGCTTCCGCAGGAATCCAACGAAGTAAGCGACAGCTGGCAGCAGATGGTGCAGGCTGTTCTGGGAGTGGTGTTGCTGGCAGGTGCGGTGGCCATGTTCCACTACTACGCTCCGGTCACGGCGGAGGCTCCGCAACCGGACGAATTGCACAAGCAGGTGCAGCAGCTTTCGCAACAGGTGGCGCAACTTGAGCAAGAACAAGCCATGCCTGCCTTGGTGCTGAGCCGGTATCGAAATTCTATTGGCTACATTTACGGCATTTATCAGATTGGATTCGCCAACCATCCGGCGGCGATTCGAGCGCGCGTGTCCGGAACCGGATTTTTAGTGGGCGCCGGGCTGCTGGCAACCAACCGGCATGTGGCCGAACCGTGGTATGGGGATGCGGAAGCGGAGGCACTGATCGACCGCGGCGCCACCGCCTTTCTGGAAAGTTTAGTGGTGTTTTTTCCGGGCTCTCCGATGCCGGTGACTTTGACGCCAGGTACAGTTTCTTCCACCGGCGATCTGGCCGTGCTGAAAATTGAAGATAAAGACGCTGTGCGCGGGCTTTCTGTGTTGCCGCTGGCAAAAGGGGTGGCATTGCCCGGAGAGCTGGTCACGGTGATCGGATATCCGATGGGGATTGCGGGGATGGTAGCAAAGTCGCCGAGCGGAATTTACAAGCGGCTGGCATACCGGCACAACGACATTACGGCGGCAAGCGAACTCGCGGCACTGTCGCTGATTCGTCCTTCGACCACCTGCGGACATCTGGGCGATGTGGTGGGGGACAAGCTGATCTATGACGCACCGACCGCGCACGGCGGTAGCGGCGGTCCGGTATTCAACTCCAACTCGGAAGTGATTGGAGTGAACTCTGCATATATTGATGGATTCTCCGGCGGGACGCTGGGAGTGTCGGTGGAGGCGTTGCGGCCGCTGATCGAGGCGGCGCAGAAGAAGCTTTAGGAATTTAGAACACCAAGATTTTTGACTGCAGCCGGGAAGCTTAGCTTCCCGGCTGATTTGCCTTGGTTGGGTGCGACGCAGTGATGAGGCTGTTGAGCTGCGCTCGACGGGACAGCCGAGGAGCGAGCGGCTGTCCCCACATGAATATTTGTAGCCTTTAGCGGCTGTTCCAACCTAAACATCTTGCTTCCATCAGAACGCCCAACGCAGCGAGAACTGGATCAGGCGCGGGGTTCCGGTGGTGCTACGGATTTGCCCAAAGGCTGTCTGACCTGCGGCTTCGACATCGGTAAGCCCTGGGTTCCCAAAGTTGGTATGGTTCCACACGTTGAAGAGGTCCGCGGTGAAGCGGATTTCCTGACTCTCTCCGATCTTGAAATACTTGATCAGCGAAACGTCCCAATTTTGCTGGAACGGCCCACGGTAGAGATTGCGACCAAGATCGCCGAAGCCTGTCGTGCAGTAATTGGGATTGTTGACCGGATCGCAGGTAATCGCGGGATTGTTGGGATCGAACGGATACAACTGCGGCGCTGGCACAAAGGCCGCAGGATTCAGATATCCGTTGATGCGCTGGTGAATGTCGCCGCTGGTCAAGCCGCTGGCTACGGTAGCCCCCGGGGCAAGGCTCGCTCCCAATAGCGGAGTGCTGCCCTGGCCAAGGAAGCCGGTACCGGCGCTGGAATCGAAAATCGAGAAAGGAGATCCCGATTGAAAGATAGTGACGCCGCTAATTGACCAGCCGCCCAACAACGCACGAACCGCTCCGCTGGCATGCTCAAAGAAGGGGAACTCGTAAACGTAGCTGACCGAAAGGCGGTGCGGACGGTTGAAGTCGGAAATGCCGCGGGAAGCATTGATGTTGCTCTGGTCGTTGTAGGCCGTATTGAAGGCGGTGTTGCCGGTGGAAGTGGCGTCGATGTTCTTGGAGAACGTGTAGGCGGCTTGCAGATAGTTTCTTCCCCAGCGCCGCGACAGCGTGGTTTGCAGGGCATGGTAGATGGAATAGGCGTCATTGGCGAAGATCTGATATCCGCTATAACCGTTCAGGCCGGGCGTAGGCGTGCGGGCGATGGCGTTGGAGAATGTGTTGTCGATGATCTGGAAAGAATTGCCGCCGGTATCGGTCACGGTGAAGGGATGCGCCGGGCTGGCATTGACTGACTGGATGGCATCGCGTGTTTCGCGGAGATGGATTCCCCGGGTTCCGACGTAGCCGACCTCGAGAACCCAGAATTTGCCCAGGTCGCGCTGCAACGTCAAGTTCCACTGCTGCGTGTTGGGGACTACGAAATGCCGCGGGACTTCCAGCACAAATAAGTTTTGCGTGGAGTTCACGCCCGGGCCGCCGGTGCAGGCATAGCTGCCATCCTGGCCGGTGGGACTATTGGGCGTGAAGCTGATGAGCTGAGCGAGACAGGGTATCCAGGCGGGCGCGAGCGTTCCGGCCGGAGGTACTGCATTGGAATTGGTAGCTGGTGTGCCGGTGAAAAAATTAGACATGCTGAAGCCAGTAGTTTGCCCGAAAAACACGATGGGAATAAAAGGTGATTGGAAGCTCAGCTGATCGACCGCTCCGATATCTTCGCGATCGTAGTAGATTCCGTAGCCTCCGCGTACCGTCATGTTGTGATGGCCGAGAACGTCGTAGGCGAAGCCGACGCGCGGTCCCCAACCGGTGGACACGCTATTGCGAAAGGTGGATCCAGCGGCGTTTCCGGATAGACCAGCGACTCCCAGCTTGTTCACGCAACCGGGATATATGAAGGGGTATGTGCCAGACTTGGTAAGGTCGGATTCGATGTTGCCGATGTGACAATCTTTGTCGGTCCAGGCGCCGAGGAATTCGGTTCGCAGGCCGAGGTTCAGCGTCAGGTTCGAGGTAGCTTTCCAGTCGTCCTGCGCGAAAACTGCGGCATTATTCTGCCGGTACTTGTGGTTGTAAACGCCTCCGCCGCCGAAACTGAACTCCGGCGTGCCCTGCACGAAATGTTGGAAATCGCTCAGGCCGTCGGAGGTATTGGTGAAGAAAAGCTGGCCGTTAAACACCTGGGGGAAAAGTTTATCGAGATTGACGCGGACAAACTGGCCTCCGAAGGTAAACGTGTGTGCTCCGTGGACCCAGCCAAGATTCTCAACGAAGTGGAAGTTGTTCTGAGTTTGAAACTGGTTGGCTGGCGGAGTGGGACCGAACTGGAATCCGGAAGTGAGAAACGTGAACTTGTAAATGCTGCTCGTGAGATTGCTGGTGGGGCGATCGATGCCGGCATCGCTGGCGGTTACGGGATTTACGTTGATGCCACTGTTGTTGATGTGGACCAATCCAAAGCGAAAATCATTGACCAGCTTCGATGAGAAAAGATGAGTCTCCGCAATGCTGAGGAAGCGATCATGAACTGGCAGATCGTAGGGAAAATTCAGATCGCTCGAACTGGCGGCGGCGCCCAGCGACGCCTGCAAGCCGCCGGCGCCGAAGGGGATGTCCTGTTCGGAGTTTGAAAAGAAGAAGCGGGCTGAGATTTTGTCCCTGGAATTGTGAAAATCACGGTCCCAGTTGGCGGTGAATTGGTCGTCGACGAACTTGCCGGGCTTGCTTACTGTGAAGGGCACCAGGTCGCCTACGGCAGCGCCAGCGGGAATGCTGGTGGGGAGTGGAAACAGATATCCGCTGCCGGGCGCGCCAAACTGATCGCTCCGGAAGGCGAGAAGCGAGGCGGCAACGGGATCAACACTCGTTAAGCCCAAGTCTGCGGCAAGAGCGCCCTCGGTTCCCGGGCCCCGGTCAGCAGCGGGAATATAACGAACGAAAGTGCTGATCAGTGTTCCCGGTGAATCGCCGCTGCGCTGGCGCGTGCCCTGATAGTTCACGAAGAAGAATCCAAGTTTGCCCTCGGGAAGGATCGGTCCACCCAGGCTTGCTCCGAAAATATTCTGCTGAATGACAGGACGGGGCGAACCGGTCTGGTTGAGAAAAAACTCATTCGCGTCGAGAACCGTATTGCGGAAGAACTCGTAGACGTCTCCGTGGAAAGTGTTCGTGCCAGATTTGAGAATGGCATTGATGTTGCCGCCGCCATTGCGGCCCTGGCTGGCATCGTAAAGAGAAGTCTGAACCTTGAATTCTTGAACCACATCGGGATTGGGCAGTGGGGTGGTGGTGAGCTGGGCGACGTTGTAATCGCTGGCGCTGATGCCCTCGATCAGGTAATTGTTATTGTCATCACGCTGGCCATTCACCTCAATGTGGACGTTGCCGCGGCCCAACTGGGATGCCGCATTCAATTCGCTCTGCGCGCCGGTCGATAGCGTGAGCAACTGCTGAAAATTCTGCGTGGCAAGCGGCAGCGCGCGGATTGTTGCAGCTTCGATGGCCTGACCGGTGGTCGCGTCGCTGGTATCGACTTCCTGCACTTCGGCTTGAACCTCAATATTCTGCTGCACGGCCTGCGGGCTCACCTTGGCGATGATTCGGGTGGTTTCGGTGACGCGCACCACGATGTCTGAAATATTCCTCTGGGCGAAACCGGCGCTGGTGATGGCGAGCGAATACGTCCCGACGGGCAGAAGCGGCGCCGTAAATGACCCCTCGGAGTCAGTTGTGACCGTGCGCTCCACGGTTTTGGTCGCCTGATCGGTGATGCGGACTTCAGCATTCGCGACGCTGGCGCCGCTACTGTCTTGCACCGTGCCGGTGATGGCCCCGGTGGCGCCGCCCTGAGCAAAGGCCTGGTTTATGAATGCGGCTGCGAGAAAACCAATCCAGATCAACCTGACTAATAGCTTCGACATTGCTTCTCCCCTAGGTTTGACGAATGGAATTCTGGGTTACGGCTAAATCGTATGTTTGACGGGCGCACGGGCAAATCGACAACCGAACCGGGCACGGAACCAATCGTGCGCATGGTCTCGCAGGCTGCGCGTGGGAAGACGAGATCGCGTGAATGCGGCCATCGCCATCGGATACACGATTCCGGTAGAGTTTCCTAGAATCTGAGGATGGCCGAAAGAATACTGAAAAAAGAGGGCTATTGGCAATACTAATGCTGGTACCGGGTCCCTACTGATCCAGGGGGGTTCCGCTTCCGGCAACCCTTTTTGTTCCAGGAAGGTCAGATGAACGACTTATTCATTTCTCAGAACGAACGCTATTATTCCTGGCGAACCATCCCGGCTCGCGCACATGTTCATCGTGGAAGCGGCGCAGGCGGGCCGCCATCACGCCGCTACGGCCAAGATAGCCGAGAGCCTTGCGCGGATCACTGCGATCGACCACAGGCAGGCGTCCGATATGATGGCGCAGCATCTTAGCCGCAGCTTCGGAAACCAGTTCGTCGGGATGAGTGACGATCAGTTGCGTGCTACCCGCTTCCTGAACAGTCATGGTTCCGAGAGAATCTCTGTCGAGAGCACGGAGCAGATCGCCCCGCGTAATGATTCCGGAAAGTCTTCCGGCGTCGTCGAGGATCAACAGAGCTTCATGGCGGGCGACAGCGGGGTCGTGTTGCGCGATGCGATCGGCAAGGCTGATCACTTTCGTTCCGGTCGGAACTGTAGGCAGATCCTTTTCCATGGTGTCAGCGACACGGGTTTGGGAGAGCACGTCAGTTTCGTAATCCTGATGGACGCGTAAGCCACGTCGCGCCAATTTTTCCGTCATGATCGAGCTGTGCGGCATTAATAGCATAGCGATGCCGTCGGCGATGACGCTGACCAGCATCAGCGGCAGAACCGAATTGTAGTCTCGCGTGATTTCGAAGGCGAAGATGATGAAGGTGAACGTGGCACGCGATGCCGCGGCAAACACCGCTCCCATGGCCACCAGGGCGAAAGCCCCGGGAGAAAGATGCGCGTTGGGCAGGAAGTAGTTCGCCAGCATCGCGAAGATGCCGCCCATGGCTGCGCTCCACATGAAGCAGGGCGCAAGCAATCCACCAGAAGTGCCGGAACCGAGCGAAACTGCCAAGGCTGCGGTTTTGGCCAGCATTACGATTACTAAAAGCTTCCAGGCGAGCTGGCCGTTAAGAATGTCTCCGATCGTGTCGTAACCGACGCCGAGCACCCGGGGCACGAAAAAGCCGATGATGCCCAGGCCGAGCGCTCCGATGGCGGGCCACCACAGGTCGCTGACCGGGAGCTTGTCGAACTGATCTTCCACCCAGTAAAGGAGTTTGCTGAAGCCCACGGCGGCGAGGCCACAGATCAGTCCTAACCCGAGATAGAAAGGCAAGCCGCGGGGAATCGCGAAATCCATCGCAGCGACCTGAAACATCGGTCCCACGCCTAGAAGCTGCATATGAACGGCGGTGGCCAGGGTACTGGCGATTACGAGTGGAATGAAGGAGCGCGACTTGAATTCAAAAAGCAATAGCTCGATGGCGAGGATGACGCCGGCGATCGGAGTGTTGAAGGTGGCCGACATCCCGGCAGCGGCGCCGCACGCGAGCAGCACTTTGCGCTCGACCGCCGTGGTGTGGAAGGCTTGGCCGACAAGTGATCCGATGGCTCCCCCAGTCTGAATGATTGGGCCCTCCGCTCCGAACGGGCCGCCGGTGCCAATTGCGATGGCTGCGGAGATGGGCTTCAGAATAGCGACTCGGGGGGCGATGCGGCTTCGGTTGAACAGCACGGCCTCCATGGCTTCGGGAATGCCATGGCCTTTAATCTTCGACGTACCGTACTTTGCCATAACGCCGACCATAAGACCGCCGATTACCGGAATGACGATGACCAGCCAGCCGAGATGGTTGTGCTGCGCGCTGGAGAAATCTGCCGACCAGCGATGAAAGAAAAAGAGATTGGTAAACAGGCCGATCAGCTTGTAGAGAGCAAACGCTACGACCCCAGCGACTAGACCGATTAGGGCAGCGAGGAATGAAACCAATAACATGCGGAACGGCGCTAGGGGCGCCGGTTCCAGGTCCGGGCGGGAATGGTCGTCGTTCGCAGTAGTGGGGTCCGCACTGGAGGTCGCCGAAGGAAGAATCTGTCTTGAGGCTTCGCCGTTGTAGCTCATGAATGTTTCTTGGCCTCGCCTCTTTTTTCGGGAGGAGTAGGATTCGCCGGCCCATTTTCGTCACTTGCGTGCATGATTCGCCGCAGCGCGGTTACCAGCTCTGGCCCCGAAGAGCGCAGCTCGTCCTGATGATGAAGGGCAAGTTCGCGCAATACTTTCTCTCCTTTCGGAGTAAGCGTCAGAAGGACTTCGCGACGGTCGTCTTGCGCGCGCGCGCGACAGACAAATCCTCCGTCCTCAAGGCGGTTCACGAGTTCCACGGTGCTGTGATGGCGGATTTGCATGCGCTCCGACAGTTCGCGGATGCGCGGCCGAACGCCGGCCGGCATGCCCTTGATCGCCAGCAGGAGTTGATATTGGCCGCGCTCTATGCCAGCCTGCTTCACCACCTGCTCGCTGAAGTGGAGGAAGCGGCGGATCTGGTAGCGGAACTCAGCCAGCGCCTGGTAATCGGGCAAAGTGAGCTTCTTCATCCCCCGATTGTATCGGGCCGCGATCCAGTTCTGGTATATCGTATCACGACATACTAGGACAGCTTTGCTCAGGCGGGGCTTACTTGGGCTGCTCCGAGACGTACTGGGCTTCGCCATTGCCGAACGACCAGTTTTCCTTTGGCCCCTCTACCAGATTGATGAAGACATCTTCCCGGCGCAACTTTAGGGTTTCATGCAAGCCGTCGGCGACCGCCTTGTAAAAGCGCTGCTTCATCTCCACTGTGCGGCCGATGCTCAGCGTAATTTGCACGAAGATGCAATCGTCCGATCGCTTGATCCCTAGATAATTCCGGTCGAACTGCAACTCGGCTTTGGGATGCTCTGTGATCACCTGGAAGCGATCGTCGTTGGGAACACCAATGCACTCCAACAACGCCTGGTAGACGATTTGGCCAACCTGCGCGCGATATTCCGGCGTCTTGCCTTCGAGAAGATCGATTCGAACAAGGGGCATCTCTTTCTCCTAAACTGTGGTGAAGAACTATATTTCATTCCTATCGATGCGCGCGCAGATCACAACGGTGCTGTGCTCTGGCGCCCGATAGCCGGTGTGTTACACTTTAAAATTCGCAGACGAGTTCTCCCGATCACAGGAAATCCGATCCGCACATGCTTCTCTCCAAGGAATATGTGGGCTACCTGGCCCGCGAAGTTACCAAGAAATTGATAGCGGGCAAGGCCATCGAAACCTCGGCTGTACCCAAGGTCACGGAGCGCGTCCATGCCGCTCTGCTCGACGAACTAACCCTCGAAGACCGCATCAACGACGAAGTACGCGTCATCCTCGAAGCTTATTCGGAAGAGATGAATAAGACGGGTGCAAACTACCAGGAGATGTTTCGCAAGGTGAAAAGCGAACTGGTCCGCAAATACAAGGCGGTGCTGTGAGACTGAGCCGAGACAAAGTGAACGTCCTGGCGCGAGCGGTCGCCGACGCCCTGAAACAGATAGACGAAGTCGATTTCATCGAAGACCCAAATACCATCCGCCAGGAAACCCGCAGGATATTGGAAGAGCTTCTTAACCACGAAGAGAGAATCGACCTGGCCGCGCGTCAGAAAATTGAAAGCCAGAAGCGTACCATTCTCGAAGGCTCCCAGGAATGGGATATCCTGTATCGCAAGTATTACAACGAGGAAGTGAAAAAGCTGGGAATTTAGCGAGTTTGTAGTGGTACGAGATCGGACGCAGCCCTCTGTTTGCCTGAAACCAGTAGCAGCAGTGGCAGTCGCCGTCCGTTTCATTCCCTAGTTCATTGATATCCACCCGCCATGTTTCGCTCCTCTGAAATTACGGCTGCTGTGAATCGTGCTGCAACCGACGCAGGGTTTGATCTTGTGGGGGTGGCTCCAGTGAGCGATGCTCCCGAACTGAAATATTTTCCCCACTGGATCGCCGCCGGACGCGCCGGCGAGATGAAGTATCTGGA
>JAUTWY010000312.1 GCA_030838305.1 Acidobacteriaceae bacterium | reverse complement strand
GGCCGGAGCGGAAGAATTGCTGGAAAGCTGTTCCAGATCGTTCTTCAGCAGGCTGATTTCCACGCGACCGCCGCTGATGTGCTTGGTCTTGGCATTGTCATCGGCGCCCGCAACCGGAGCGTTCCCCATACCTACGAGGTAAATCCGGTAGACCGGAATCTCGTGGTTGAGGACCATGTAGCGGACGACCGACTCGGCCATCTTTTGCGAGTTTGAAATCGCGGTCTGGCCTTTGCCGGAAGAGAAGCCCTGCACTTCGATGATGTAGCCGCGTTGGCCCTTAACCGTGTTGGCCATTTCGTCGAGAGCGTCTTTGGCGTTTTTGCTCAGCACGGTCTGTCCCGGCTTGAAGCGGATTTCGGTCTGGTTGGACGCCTTGTATTGGTCGATGTTGCCGACCACGGTTTCGACGGTCTGGATGCGGGTGCTAGCTTGCTGAGCGCTCTGCTGCGCCATGGTGGCTTTGTTGCCGGCGTCGATGGCATGCTGATCGGCCTCATTCGCTTTGTCAGAAGCCAGCTTGATGCCAGCCTGGGCGCGCGCATCGGTGTCCTTGATCGCTTTGCCATTGGCGGCGGTGAGGTCATCGAGTTCATTGACGCGGTCGCGGATGGGGTCAGTTTGCCGCTGGACGTATTTCTTGCGCGCGAACGGGTTTACACGGCCCCAGAACCCTTCGCGGGCCGGCGCCTGAAGAGGCTGCTTGCCGGTGGCGGTATCGCCGGATTGAGTCGTGGTGGCAGACGGGTTGGACTGATCTGGCGTCTGGGTAGACGAAGTCTGGGCGAAGGCTGGAAATGCCAGCACCGCGGCCAGGGGCAGAGTCACTAAAAAGCGGTTGTTCATAAAAAACTTCCTCCAAGTTTGGGGGAGCGGTTTGGGGGCTCCACTCCAGCACGCCATAGTTGCGTGTTTTTGATTGCGTCCCCTAAAAACGCCGGCATGCGCTGACGCTACGCACACCCGAAAAGCTCAAAACATGGCACCGCGCTGATTGGGTGCCTACGTCTTGTATTACAGGTGTGATGCCAAAGCCGGGTTGGGGGTTGAATAGCTAAAGCCTTGATAACCAAAGATATTGTACCGCCGCGCGGGCGGGAAGGATAGCTTGGGCGCTTCGGGCAGGGTAAATTTGGGAAACCTGATATAAAAACTGCGTGTGCTGGTGACGTTTTAAGGAGGAAAACCTTTGGGATCATCAAGTCAAGGAGAGGCGCGCTACCGTAGCGAGCCTTCGCCAAGAAAGTCGGATGACGGGTGTGGCGATCCGGTGCCGTCCCTGGCGGGACTATTTTCTCTCGTAATTCTCTTTTCCCAGCACTTACGTGCTGGGCTAATGAATGCCGTCGCTTTGCGACTCAAGTGCAGAATATTTCATTGCCTGGGAAGTATTTGGGTTTTGCGACAGATTTTGGCTCGCAAGTTCGCGATGGTGGTAATGGTTACCGCGATCGCGGGTGTGGCTAGCCGATCATATTGCGAGAGCGAGATCACCGTGGCGGAAGAAACGTCCGCGATGGCGTCATCGCGGATTTCCGCGGAGCATTTGCAACAGTATTCCGATCTGGCGGTGAGGTGGATGCAGGAATATCTGCGGATCGATACCACCAACCCTCCGGGGCACGAGATGCAGGCGGTCTCATTCTACAAGAAGATTCTTGATCAGGAAGGTATTGAGAATCGGGCATTCGAATATGCGCCGGGACGCGGCGATCTGTGGGCGCGGCTGCCGCACACCACGGCGGAGGCCAAGCGTCCCATCCTCCTGCTGAACCATATGGATGTGGTGACCAGCGATGCGTCGCACTGGAAGGTTCCTCCGTTCAGCGGCGAAATCAAAGATGGCTGGATCTGGGGCCGCGGTGCGCAGGACATGAAGGATGAAGGGCTGGCGCAACTGGTCGTGCTGGTCATGCTGAAGCGCGAAAAAGTGGAACTGGATCGCGATGTGATTTTTTTGGCGGTGGCGGACGAAGAGGCTGATGGGATGGGCTCGGACTGGTTTATCGCTGAGCAGCGCGATTTGTTGGAGAATGCGGAGTTTTTGATCAATGAAGGCGGAGAGAACTTGCTGGAGAAGGGCAAGGTGAAATACGTGGGCGTGGATGTGGGCGAGAAGACGACGTTCTGGCTGCACGTAGTGGCGCACGGGAGGCCGGGGCATGCGTCGCGGCCGATACCGGATTCGGCGCCGAACCGGCTGGTGCGCGCGCTGGACCGCATCCTTGCCTATCGCACGCCGCTGCGGGTGCTTCCCGTGGTGGAGGAATTTTTGCGGGGGATGGCGCCTTACGAACCGCCGGAGCAGGCGCGCGAATATCTCAACATCCGCAAAGCGATCGACGACACGAAGTTTCAGGAGAATGTGGAGAAAAACGAATCGCTGAACTTTCTGCTGCGCGATACGATCTCGCTCACCATGATGGGTGGGTCAGGGCAGACGAACGTGATTCCGCCGGAAGCCTGGGCGAATCTGGATGTGCGCATTTTGCCGGGGGGAAATCCGAAGTCGCTGCTGGCGGAGATCCGGCGGGTGGTGAAAGATCCGAACGTAACGGTAGAGCCGTTGAACGCGGAGTTCCGCGAGGCTAATTACTCGCCTACGGATACCGCTTTGTACGGCGCGATCCGGAGAGTTTCGGGGAAATATTTTCCGGGCACGCCAGTGGTGCCGCACATCACGAGCGGCTACACGGAGAATCAGAGGTACCGGCCGCTGGGGATCCACTCGTACGGATTCAATCCTTATGCGGCGACGGAAGACGAGAGCAACACTGAGCACGGGAACGATGAGCGGATTCGCGTGGAGGAAGTACGGCGGGGGCCGAGGATTTTGTTTGACGTGGTGGCGGCGGTGGCGGGGAAGTGAAGCGGCGCATCGAGCAAGATCTCTAACACAGGGGTCACAGGGGTTCACGGGGTAAAGAATTCGGGCTCCGTGTATTTCTGCGTTCAAGATTCTTTGCCGCAGTGTTTCTCGTATTGTTCGATGATGAAATGATCGGTCATGCCGGCAATGTAATCGCAGACCACGCGTG
>JAUTWY010000306.1 GCA_030838305.1 Acidobacteriaceae bacterium | reverse complement strand
AGCTTATGAGAATTGGGGGACGTCCGACTCCCCCGGTTTTTCCTGAGGAGACTATCGCTTCTCTCTTCAACGAAGTTTCTCCTTCAAAAAAGGGGGTTGGAACCGGCGGGATTCGAACCCGCATCTGCGACTCGGATGGAGCGCGGGGTGCCAGATTGGGAAGCGCCAGAACATATTTTGCTTTTGGGTGGCGCAGCGCTTCCAGCGCTGCGGTAACTGCGGCCTTTTGAATTCGGCTTTAGCCGCTGAGGTCAAGCTGAGGCGCGGGAATAACACCCCAAGCATTTTGCCAGGGACCAGCTGTGGGTTCATCAGGGCGCCCTTACCACAGAGCGGCTAAAAGCCGATCAGGATGCGCGCTTGAATCGCGGCGCTGGAAGCGCTGCGCCACCAAAAACCTACGCTGCGAGCCGCCTCGCCAACAGACAGGTCGCATTAATAGCGGTCGTTGGTGTCGATGTTGAAGCCGAGGATGGCGTTGACTTCAACCGGCTGCGCGCCGCGCATGGCGGGACGAAACTTCCAACTGGGCAACGCGGCCATAATCTTTGCGGTCATGGCTGCGGGGCCGGGTTCGAGGACCTGTAGATTTCTCAGATTGCCGGACGCGTCGAGTTTCGCTTTGATCACGATGCGGGCATGGGGAAGGTCGGCGGGTAAATTGGTGCGAAGACCTTGAGGGCCGATGAGTGCTCCGGCATGCGCGGCAGCGGCGGCGGGATCGGCTTCGGCGAATTGCATCACGACCGTGCCGATCTCGGTGTCCACATAGACGGTATAGTTGTCGCCCGCAAGCTTGCCGTAGAAATCAAACGCTCCTCCGGATCGCGAAGTTGCGACGATGGTGATGGCCGGACCTTGCTGCGCTTTCACCGAGGAACGTCCGGGAAGATTGGGAGCGTTGCTCCCTTCCGATCCGAAGCTGGGCAACGTGACGATGGTGCTACCGCCGCGAATGTCCACTCCGGGCACTGCGGGAGAACCCGTGGGAACGCTGCCGGCGCCGCCCGGACCGGGCGTTGGAGAAATCCCGCCGCGCGAATTCAGGTCGGCAGCGTGGCCCGATCCCGGCTTGCCCGCGCCTGTACCTTCTCCGATCAGGGCGCTGCCCGGACCTGCACCGTGAACGAGACCTGTGCCTCCACCGGAGCCGCCGAAGCCCGGCTTGTCGCCACCAGAAGGCGACATCGCGAGCGAGCCTTTCACACCATTCCCTGGAATGCCGACGTTGGAGCCAGGCTGTGCGGATACCACCACTCCGGTGCTGTCGCCATTTCCACCGCTCTTTGGAGGAGCAAGAACCGAGCCCGCATCGCCCGGACCGCCAAGCCCGTAGCCTTTTCGTCCGGAGCCAGAAACGCCATTGCCCGTGCTGACCGACGGAGGCGGCGGAACAATATTGTTATTGCTATTGCTGCTAAAGCCGTTCCCCGCGCCGGTCCCGCTTCCAATTCGATTTCCCGCAGCACCGTTGGACCATGCGCCTCCTATGGAAGGTGGAGGAGGAACGATGCTCGACGTCAACGAAGTACGACGCGACGTTCCACTACCCGCTCTACCGGTTGTCTCTGACCCGGGGACAGCAGGAGGTGGCGGGACAATATTCGTTCCCAGCGAAGTCCGGCGAGAACTTCCCGAAGATCCAACTGAGCCCGTGCCAGAAGCCGAGGGTGGAGGCGGCACGATGTTGGTCGCGAGCGCACTCCCCGCCGCGCCGCGAGTTCCCGAAGAGACCGCGGGCGGAGGCGGCACAACATCCTGCGTGCCGAACAGCTTGCCGATGACGCTGCTCATGAACGATCCGTTGCTCGTTTGCGTTGGCGGAGGCGGCACCACAGTTGGCGAAGAAGATGTACCCAGACTTCCACTCTCCAACCGATGCAAGTCACGCGGGGAATCGGCTGAGGGCGGCGGCGCAACGATCGAGGGAGCCGGAAGAGTCAACTTCGCAGCGTGTGCACTCTCGCGTTCAGGTGAGGACACCGGCGGAGGCACGACTGCGACATTATTCATTTGCACTCGCGATGGCGCAACCTCGCGGCTGAACGAAGCGGGCGCGGGCGGAATCACGCTGGCGCTGAGCGACGGAGTGGACCGCGCCTGTTCGCGTGAAACTTGGGTGGACGCCGGGCCAATGACGTTGGCATTTAGCGAAGGCGCGGCCAGGGTTCGTTCACGCGAGACATTCGGTGCCGGAGCGATGATGCCGGTATTCAGAGACGGCGCGATCAGGGTGTGCTCGGAACGGACGCTGGGCGCAGGCGGAACAACTGCCGCATTCAGAGCAGGAGCGCTGCGAGATTTGGCGGCGGAGATACTAGGAGCGGGCGGTACGACAGAATTAAGCGTGAGTCCGTTGCGAGACTGATCGCGAGTTACGTTGACCGGCGCGGGAGCGATTACTTTTGCCGGAAGACTGGGCGCAGTCAGAGATGAGTGCAGGCCTTCCGAAGGAGGCGGTCCGGGATTCGATTTGAAGGCGAGCAAGTTCGCGACGGCTGCGCTGGAAGAAGGAAGTTTGAGATTGGGAGCGTCGACGACTTGCGGCGCGAGCGAGCTGCCGCGAGCCACACGAATGGTCTGAGTGCGGTGATGCGCTTGCTGGCCGCCGGCATGGCCAGTGGCGCCGGTTTGAGCGCCGCCCAAGTCTTCGGTGCGCGGTAATTCATCGGCCGAGTAATAGATCACTTCGTAGGGCCGGACTTTCGGTGCGGCGTAAGGGCGAAGCCGTTCAATCTGCCGTGGAAGAAACATCCCGAAAAACAGCAATAACGATTGCAGCAAAAACGACGCCAGCATTTCCCGGTAGGGAAAAATCCCGTGAGGAGCTTCTCCTGCCAGACGTGGGCTGGAACGAGCAAACGCCGGACCGATTGAGGTGACGAACTCCTCCCATCGCGAGCTCCACTCCACCAACAGCTTGGGAGCATCATGGATCTCTATAATCGCGATGTCTTCGAGTTGGAGAGATTCGATCAAGACGTGACTATTTTTCTCCGACTTGGGATCAATCTGCGGATGGGAACGAACTCCTAATCAGTCTCCCTCATCTTTATTTCGATGCGATCGCCCAATGCGGTTCCTGTTCTGGCCACGGTGTGGCTGGGTAACTCCAGAATAGAAGCTGCCTGCATGCGGACGGGGGAGAAGCGCCAGGGCTGGAGGTTGTGCTCGACGTGCACCACCGTCCCCGCGCGGTCTAGATAGATTACGTCAATGGGGAATCGCATGGCAAGAGTGTGAACGCCGCGGCAGGGCCGGATCCAGAGCCCGCGGCCGTTACCGAAGTCACCTGCTGCAACTCCCAACAAGCCGCGCAGCCGCGACCAATGAGTCTGGGCCACCTTAAGGTCAGTCGCTAGATAGAGTTGGCGGGTCTGGTTGAAAGCTTGACCGTATGGGGCGAATACCGGCATAAACTCCCGCGTTCCCTATTGGTTCCGCTTCAGTTTTTTACGCCTCACTTGTTAACCAGGGAGTGATATGCCTGAATGATCGCGGGACCGACTGTCACGAAAAGGAACGGCACGAGAATAAATAAAACGAGAGGAGGAACCATCTTGATGGTGGTCTTGGCGGCTTGCTCTTCCGCACGCTGGCGGCGAGCGGTGCGCAAAGAGTCCGAGTGAACGCGCAAGGCTTGCGCCACGCTGGTGCCAAAGCGATCGGTTTGGATCAACGTGCCCACCAGAGACTTAATATCGTCCACGCCGGTGCGGTCGACGAGGTTGCGCAGAGCCTCAGCACGCGGTTTGCCGGCACGCATTTCAAGATTGACGAGATGAAATTCGTCGCTCAAGTCGGGATGCGCGTGATGCAAGTCCTTGCCCACGCGCATTAGCGCCTGATCCAGCGCCAACCCAGCTTCCACGCAGATTACGGTGAGGTCGAGAGCGTCGGGAAGCGCAATGCGGATGCGCTGCTGGCGGTCTTTGATCATGCGCTTGAGGAAGAAACGAGGAATGAAGAAGCCAAGCGCGGGGACGCAGACCAGTAACGGCATACTATCGAAGCCCGAGAAAGCGACTACGCCGGCTAGTCCCAGAAACGCCAGAAGCAGGCGAGCTCCGAAATAGTAGCTAGTGTGGCGTGACTCGCGAAGTCCCGCTTGAACCAACCAGGCCCGGGTTCGGGTAACGTCGGTGGGTGATAGCGGAATTGCCTTACTGATAGGGTCGAGCGCCTGCTCCAAACGCTCTCGCACCTTCAGCGCAGCTTTTTCCGGCGCCTGGGCAGATTGTCCACCCAGCGCTCGCAGACGAGTTCCCAGCACGGAAGTGGGCGTGGCGGCGGCCGCGCCGAACGCAAAGACCACCAGCGCGACGGTCACGAAAACGACGATGGTCAGAATCAGTACCGACATTTTTATCCCGATCCCTAATACCTGCTTACACCCGAATCTTAATAATCTTTCGGATCACGAAATAGCCAATCGTTTGCAAGGCGATACTGACCACCAACAAGGTATGCCCGATGGGATCATAAAAAAGAGGCCGGACAAAATCTGGACTGAACACCAGAAGAATCGCCACAACCGTTGGGGGCATGCCCATCAGCAAGGCCATGGTAAGACGGCCCTGCGCGGTGTGAACGCGGACCTGGCGCTGAATTTTGAAACGCTCGCGGATCACGTAGGAGAGGTTATCCAGGATTTCGGCCAGGTTGCCGCCGGTTTCGCGCTGCAGCATGACTGCGGTGACGAAGAACTTCACATCGACGAGGGGCACGCGCTCGGTGAGGTTCATGAGGGCATCGCGTACGGGCATGCCGAACTTTTGCTCCTCATAGAGCTGCCGGAACTCGCTGGCCAGAGGTTCGGCAACTTCGGCGGAAATCATCTCCAGCGCGGTAGTGAAAGCGTGTCCGGCACGGACGGCGCGGGCCAGTGTGTCAATGGCCTCGGGAAAAAGTTCTTCAATCTTTTCAAAACGTTTCTGGCGGCGGTAAGACACATACGAATATGGAAGGAATGCTCCGATGATGAGGGCAGCCCATGCGATGGCGGGATTCCTGCTCCAGACCAAAGTGGCGAATGCAGCCAGGCCGCCGCACACTAGACACATAACAAGAAAATTGCCGGCTCGAAATTTCAGTCCCGCCTGTAGCAGCGATTCCTGTATGGCGGAAACCCGCGCCGAGCGGCGCAAAAGAGTGTCAAGTGCGGGAATCTTGCTGAGTTGCTCGTCCCGCAGCAGGGCGAGTTCTTCGTCAGGCTCGCGCTCTGCAGCTTTCTGCGCGGTAGCCAGACGATCCTTGATAAGACGCGCCTGGGAACGGCGCTGATCGAGCAAGGACGCACCGACGAAGGTTGCCAGAGCAACCACGACGAACGCGAGAAGGGCAACAACGAGGGCGGACATAAGAATAACTTGCTAACTACAAATTCCTTGCAACAATTTCCTCAAATTTCCGTCTTCGATTCAAACAGTGCGGGACGTATTCGGGCCCCCGAAGTTGCCAGGCGGTCGGCAAACTCGGGACGGATTCCAGTGGCATGGAACGTTCCGCGTACTTTTCCGTTTTCGTCAACGGTGCGACGTTCAAATACGAAAATGTCCTGCATCGAGATGGACTCGCTGTCCATGCCGGTGACCTCAGAGATCGAGACCACCTTGCGCGTGCCGTCCGACAAACGCGCAACCTGCACCACGGCATGAATAGCAGAAGCAATTTGGTGGCGCACTGCGCGCTCAGGGATATTGAGATTCGCCATCGAAACCATGTTTTCCACGCGAGCCAGCGCATCTCGGACGGAATTAGCGTGGACTGTAGTCAGCGAACCTTCGTGGCCAGTATTCATGGCCTGCAACATATCGAAAGCTTCCTCGCCGCGAACCTCACCGACCACGATGCGATCGGGCCGCATACGCAAACTGTTGATGACCAACTGGCGCTGCCGGACCGCTCCTTTTCCTTCGATATTGGGTGCACGGGTCTCGAGCCGCACGACGTGCTCCTGCTTGAGCTGCAATTCGGCTGCGTCTTCGATGGTGACGATCCGCTCTACGTTGGGGATATATCCAGAAAGCACGTTGAGTAAGGTGGTCTTGCCCGCACCGGTGCCGCCCGAGATCAACAAGTTCAAGCGTCCCTTTACCATGATGGAGAGCAATTCCAGCATGGCCTCGGTCAGCGTATGGTTCTCAATCATGTTGCGGGCCGTGACCGGATCGCGCCCGAAGCGGCGAATCGAGAGGCAAGCGCCATCCAAGGCGAGAGGAGGAATGATCGCGTTGACGCGGGAGCCATCAGCCAGGCGAGCATCGACCATCGGAGACGATTCATCCACACGGCGGCCCACGCGGGAAACGATGCGCTCGATGATCTGCATGAGGTGCTGGTTGTCTTTGAAGGACAAGCCAGTCAATTCCAGTTTGCCGGCGCGCTCGATGTAGACCTTGTCGAAGCGATTCACCAGAATGTCGGAGATGGTTTGGTCCTTCAACAGCGGTTCGAGTGGACCAAGGCCGAAGATCTCATCCAGAATTTCGCGCGAGAGCCGTTCGCGCTCGGCAAAACTTAGGGGCACGACCTCGCTGTTCACCGAGTTACGGATAAGAACGAGAACTTCCTCGCGAGCGGTGTCGCCCGTCTTGCGGCCTAGCTTCTCCAAGTCGAGGCGGTCGAGGATCTTGCGGTGCAGGTC
>JAUTWY010000325.1 GCA_030838305.1 Acidobacteriaceae bacterium | reverse complement strand
TGTGTTCGGCGTGATCCCCGCGGATCGTCGTCGTAATATTGGTTCCGGTGCCGCGATAGCCGAGAAAATTGCCGTTTGAATCATAAAATGGCTTGCCGCTTGTTTGGACGTATACCGGAGATCCAGTCCCGTTGACGGTGTACACGAAATTGCGAAATGGCCGATGCGCGTCGAGCATCGCCCGATGCTGTCGCCATTTTTCGGGTTCCCATTCGACATCGGTTGCAACATCCCAGCGAGCCACGCCAATTACGCGTGAGCGCGGGATGCCACCAGTATAGAGGTTCTCCGATAGGCGGGTGAAGCGGTGGTCCGGCCCGGTCTCCCAGAGCCAGTCGGAGGCCGTTTCGGCATAGTCGCGAAAGCGCTGCTCGCTCTCGCGAAGTGCAACCTCGGTCAGCTTGCGGTCCTCAATATCGGTAGACGACCCGTACCATTTGATAATGTTGCCCGCCTCATCGCGCAGTGGCTCGACGCGGAACAAAAACCAACGATATTTCCCGTCGAAGCGCTGGAGCCGTCCTTCTGTCTCGCCTCGCACGCCGGATTTCCGTATTTCGTGCCACATCGTCGACAGGTTCGCCAGATCGTCCGGATGAACTGTGCGAGCCCATCCCTCCACGGCGGCGTCTAGCGAGAGAGCAGTGTAATCGAGCGTTGGCTGGTTAAAGAACTCGGGGGTCCCGTTGGGTCCGGAGCGCCAGACGAATGTCGGGATCGTGTCAATGACCAATCGAAGGCGATCTTCGGATTTCTTTATTTCGTCAAAGGCTTTTTGCAGCGCCTCCTTTGCAGCGTATTGTTCGGTGACATCCACATGAGTACCAACCAATTCGGTCACATCGCCATCGAGACTGAGGACAGGGTGTCCCACGGAATGAATGCATTTTATGGAACCATCCGGAAGAACTATTCGATAATTAACTTCGAAGTGCGCTTTGTCTCGGACAGCGTGCTGAGCCACCTCGATAACACGTCGCCGATCTTCGGGGAGAATACGGTCCTGGAAGGGCTGCTTGGAGACAGCGTCCGTTTCCGGATCAAGCCCGAATAGGCGGTATACTTCGGCCGACCGATACACGAACTCCTGGCGTCGCACATCCCAGGCCCAGCTGCTGGTATGACTCAAATGCTGGGTTTCGGCCAAATAGGCCTCGCTGCGTCGCAGCTTCCGTTCCGCTTCCCTTGCAACCGTAACATCCGTCACGGACCCGACAAACTCGATGCTGCCCGACGCATCTCCCACAGCGCGGGCGACGGCATGGACATGTTTGATTGAGCCATCCGGCATCAGCAATCGATATTCATGGTCGAAATCCTTTCTGTCGCTGGACGCGCGATCGACAGACTTTTGCACCGCAGCGCGATCCTCCGGATGGGTGCGCTGGACAACAAGTTCTACGGCCGGTTTCGTCGTTCGGTCATATCCAAAGATCCGGAAGGTTTCGTCCGACCAGAAGATTTCTCCGCTGGAGATATTCCATCCAAAGCTCCCGGTGCCGCTCAATCTCTGCGCTTCGGTCATATACATTTCGCTATGCAGCAGCGCGGATTCAATCCGCTTTTGATCCCCAATCGCTGCTTGCAGATCATCGCGGGAACGCTGCAGCGTTTCTGTCGCTTTTCTCTGCGCCGAAATTATTAGTGCAACAAGGAAAGACGTAATGCAAAACAGGACCAGACGCGGCACTTCCGAAATACCCACGATGAATAAATCGTGCTTCCAGGTAAATGAATTGATTGGTGGCACCAGGTAATAATGGAAAGCCAAAAGGGCGAGCGCGATCGCCAACAATGCCGGGCCGAAACCGCCAAACCATGCGGCGAAAATAACAGCGCAAAGCATCGTCGATGCGATGGGCTCGGTATGCAGTAACCGTGTTATGAGTTCTGCAGCAGATATCGCCAAGGCGACCGACAAAACCGCCATCGCGTAGTAAGAGACCGTGGGCGGCTTCGGCCACCGTTGAGAGAGATCAGGTCTGATCATTCTCCATGCTCGTCCCGCTTAGGGTGATGAGACTTGCCGACGATTGCGATCAAACAGGCGAATGCGGTCGGGGTGAGGTCGACGTGAAGCCCGAAGCAAGCCAACGTCACCAATGCCAGCGCAATGCTGCCGAGGACAAATTGCGCGGCTAAATTCCGGAAATTCGTGGCCTGGTTATGCACCATTAACAGGGCGTCCCGGTCTCTCCGATGAGCAAGATTAGAGCATTTTGCCGGGAAATCGGCAATTCGATTGCAGCTCCTCGGGTCGATGACGTGGTTCCCAGGGCCGGTCCCGCCCCTTTGTTGCCACCCGAAAACAAACACCACAAACCTCCGTATAGCCTTCCGATCCCTTTCAATATCGGACTCTTACCCATGTATGATTGAGCCTCACCTGGCATCATTTTAATCTCGCTGTTAATCGAAAGAGCCGATTGCAGGTGAAAACATGTCGACGGTTCCGGCCAAGACGATTGAGCGCAACTGTAGAAATCCTGGCGGACTGGGAGGCGGCAGATGAGAGTGAAGCTCTGTTCGCGGTGTCCTTATGCACCGCAAGACGTGGCAAGCCACTACGATCCCGAAGCCGCACTTCACCTGTGCGCGAACTGCGACATCGAGCAAGGCATGCTCACCAACCACTATCCACGCGAGGCCTACAGGAGGCGACAATGCGCAACAATACCCAGTGTCCTCGAAATAGCGCAGCGAAGCGTTGCGCAATCTGTAACGGAAACTTTGGTCTCATCCGGTACTACTCCTGGCGAACTCCCCTATGTTCAAAGAAATGCGTCGAGCGCTTCAAGGCCCGCCAGGACGGCGACCGCAGATGGTTACGCCGGCTTCAAGCCGCCTGACGACACTTGCAGCGAGGATCACGCGGAAATTTCCTGCCGTCCGGAATTCCGGATCAAGGAGGCCGCGCAATGAACTTCTCACGCAAACTCCTTTTATGGATCTTGTGGAGCGGTCTCGGCTGCCTGCTGGCGATGCCGGTGCAGGCACAGGATGCACAAGGCCACGCCGCGCTTCACCAGCATCCTCCACAGGATCAGCTGCTGCACGAGAAATTCTATTCATCGTGGCACATGCCCGACCATCCCTCCCTCAGCTGCTGCAACGATGCGGACTGCTACCCGACTGAGATCGAGTATGTCGACGGCAACCTCTACGCAAAACGCAGAGAAGACGGGAAGTACATTCCGATTCCACCTGAAAAGGTAGAGCGCAACAGGGACAATCCCGATGGCAGAAATCACCTTTGCGCTCCCCCACCGAGCGCCTCCTCCCCCTCCGACACCGTGTTCTGCTTCGCATTGGGAGGCGCTACATGAGATTCGTGTTGGTGAATGGCAGGTCGCCCTGCACGCAATCTTTCTGTGCGCTGTGCCGTGCGCCGATCGGGGAGAGCTATCTGCGAGAAATCGGGACAGAGCTCTCCTACTGCGATCATGATTGCTACGCCGATCATTGCAAAGAGGCCGCCCTTGCTCTCGAACATCACGCGCGATCATCACGAATAATCCTCGATCTGTGGAGCGACAAGGCGGTCGGCCTCGGGACGACCCGATCAAAATCTGATCCGAGAGTCTAACCATGAACTACGAAGCTTATTTCGGCCGTCAGCTCCAGGAGCTTCGCCGGGAAGGACGCTATCGCATATTTTCCAATCTGGAGCGCAAGGCAGGAGCCTTCCCCCGCGCCACACGTCGTCATGCCGGCGGGACAGGCGAGGTCACGGTATGGTGCTCCAACGATTACTTGGGGATGGGGCAGCACCTGGCGGTGCCGCGCTGAACGCGGGCCATCCACCGTTCGTGCCATGATTGGCACCATCGAAGAGAAGAGCGTCATGCACATGCTGGATTGG
>JAUTWY010000278.1 GCA_030838305.1 Acidobacteriaceae bacterium | reverse complement strand
GCCGCCGGCAAGCGAAAAACCTGGGACCGCGAATGTGCCGAACACATCGGGATCGGCCCGCATAATCTCCTCCGCTTGCCTGGAGACTTCCGTCGTATAGGAGAGCGAGGCTCCCTGCGGCGCTTGCACCACCACGATGAAGTAGTTCTGATCTTCCTGCGGTACAAATCCCGTAGGAACATGAACGTACATATAACCAGTGGCCGCCAGTCCTGCTAGAAACAGCACGATCATGGCGTAACGGTAGTTCAGCACTTTTGAAATGGTTTTGCCATAGGCGATTCCTACTCCATGGATGGCATTGTCAATGCCGTGCGCGACGCTCTTGTAGCCGCGCGAGAGCCAGGAGATACGCGTCCAATCAAGCACTGAATATTTTTGTTCTTCGCCCCGCAGCAGGAGGGCCGCCAGAGCGGGCGAGAGCGTGAGCGCATTGAAGAGCGAGATGGCAATTGAGAATGCGATGGTCAACGAGAATTGTCGGTAGAGAATTCCAGTAGTGCCGGGGAAGAACGACACAGGCACAAACACCGAAATCAGAACCAGCGAAGTTGCCACCACGGCGCTCGACACTTCGCGCATTGCCACGGAGGTTGCGGTATGCGGGTCGGTGTTGTCCAGGTTGATGTGGCGCTGCGCGTTTTCAATGACGACAATGGCGTCATCAACCACCAGGCCGGTCGCGAGAGTTATGCCAAAAAGCGTCAGCGAATTGATGGAGAAATGAAACGCATTGATAAAAGCGAAAGTCCCAATCAGCGACACCGGAATGGTGACCGCCGGAATGATGGTCGCGCGCCAATCCAGCAGGAAGAGGAAGATCACAATGATGACAATAATCACCGCTTCTTCGAGCGTAGTGATGACTTCTTTCACCGAATCGCCGACCACTGTAGTCGTGTCGAAAGCGATTACGTACTTGATGCCGGGAGGAAACGACTTCGAAAGCTCAACGAGCGCCGCCTTGGCCGCTTTGTCGACCTCCAGCGCATTGGCATTCGAGAGCTGCTGCACGCCAACACCGATGGCTTCGTGCCCACTGTACAAAAGGTTCGTGTCATAGCTTTCCGCGCCGATTTCTGCGCGCGCAACATCTTTGAGTTGCACGATCCCTTTGCTGGTGTTCTTGATGATGATGCTTTCGAATTCCTTCGGTTCCGAGAGCCGTCCAACTACACGCAACGTCACCTGAAACTTCTGCTTCGGATCGGCGGGCGGGCGGCCCAATTGTCCAGCGGGTATTTCGACGTTCTGGTCCTGCAGAGCGGCGACCACGTCGGCGGCGGTAAGTTGCCGTGCGGCCAGCTTTGTCGGGTCGAGCCAAATGCGCATGGCGTACTTGCGCTCGCCGAAGAGGACAACGTCGCCGACCCCCGGGATTCGCTTCAAGGCATCCTTGACGTAGACGTCCAGGTAGTTGGAAATGTACTGGTTCGAAAGGCTGTTATCGGGCGAGTAGAATCCGGCGGCAAAAACGAAGTTGGGATTTGCCTTGGTGATGGTCACGCCTGTGTTCTTGATTTCTTGCGGCAGGCGGCCCTGTGCCGTCGCTACCCGGTTCTGCACGTCGACCGCGGCAATGTTCAGGTCATATCCAGTGCGGAAGGTTACGTTGATGTTGCTGGTGCCGTCGTTCGAACTGGTGGAGGTGATGTAGTGCATCCCCTCGACGCCGTTAATCTGCTGCTCAAGGGGAATCGTAACGGCGGATTCGACCACCTGCGAGTTCGCACCGACGTAGTTGCTGGTGACCGTGACCTGCGGTGGCGCCAGGTCCGGGTACAGCGAGATCGGCAGACTGGGGATGGAAACCGCCCCCGCCAGAATAATCAGCAGGGCGCATACCGTCGCAAAAATTGGCCGCTTTATGAAAAAATCAACCAAGTCTATATTTCCTCTTTGTCGTTCTGCCGCACGCTTCTCCCGCACGCGTGCGCGGAGGCTAGAGTCCCTAAGAACTATCGTGTTTAGCTGATCGGTTTAACAGGCGCCCCGTCAATCAGGAACTGGGTACCGGAGACGATGACCTTTTCCCCGGGCTTCAGGCCGCCATCGACGGCATAGTCGTTACCGATAGTATCTCCGAGAGTCACTGCACGCTGTTTGGCAACGCTCCCGTGCTCGGTCAGGGTCGCCACGTAAACAAACGACTGTCCTCCGATGCGTGTCACCGCCAGCACTGGAATCGTCGGCGCAGCAGCGGTGCTCCACACCACCCGCGCCTTGACCAGTTGCGCATTCCGGAATTTGTCGAGCGAGCTGTGGAGAGGCGCCTTCACCAGTATCCCCTGGAGCGCGTTGTCCACTTGCTGCGAGATGAAATCGACCTTTGTGCTTTCGATCAATTCCCCGCCGCTTGTGACAACCTCGACGGGAAGGCCCATACGTATATCCGCGGCGCGTTCCGTGGGAATGTAGACATAGGCTTCCAGTTCGGTGTTCTCATCCACGGTGGTCAATAAGGTTTGCGGCGAAACGTAGTCGCCGATGTGCACCGGAATGTCGCCGACGACACCAGCAAATGGCGCCGTCAAGTTGTAGTAAGCAAGTTGGCGTCGCTGGGAGACGCTCGCCGCCGTGGAAGCTTCCCAGTCGGCCTTGGAATTCTCGAATGCCTGCACCGCCGAGTCGAGGTTCTGCTTGCTGGTCACGCCCCCCTGGTAAAGTTGGCGCTGCCGCTCCACTTCCTGTGTGTTGTAGTCGTACGTCGCTTTCTTCTGTGCTTCGGTGCTGCGTTGCTGATCGAGTGTCGCCTGTTGTTTCAGCGGATCGATCGTCATCAACGCTTGTCCGGCACGCACGTGATCGCCCGACTTCACCAGGATGCGCGTCAGCGAGCCATCCACCTGTGGCTGGATGCTGGCTGAGCGGCGGGACTTTACCGTTGCCACATATTCATCCACTCGCGGCACAGGCGTGAGGTTCACCGTCTGCGTATTAACCGGGAGCGGCTGTGGAGCAGGGTCCTTCGCTTCTGTTTTGCCGCATCCGGAACCTGTGACAGCGACGAGGGCCAACAGCCCGACAAACAAAACAACGGATAGTTTTTTCAATTTGACCATCCCTCTGAACCCCAGTGTTGCATTACAGATGCGTGCCGCAGTTGGGGAGATTCAATATGTGTACTGGCAGGTATACAACTCCACCTCGTCTACTCAAAGATCTTCGGTGCCTCATACGCCGAACCTGATCACCTGTGGCTGCATGTTCACTTTTCGCCATCGGAAGCCAGCCAGGCAGCAGGGCAGGCATTTCTGAAACGCTTCAGATTGCGAAAAGAGAACCGCGATCCTCAAGTAAATGAGAAAGTCGCGCCAGCTCAAAGCGAAGCAATCCTCAAGTGGGGTGCGCCGCATATGCGAATTTCCGCGGCGTGGGTTGAGAGCTCATGGTCCGTACTCCAGGTTCCACCTCGGGACGCGCCTGCCTCGTGAGCAGGCGAGTTGTGGGCGGCATCCGTGGCTCTGGTTTGACGAACATCTGTGGCTGGCCTGTCGGATTTGCGACGCGTGGCTTCGATGGAATGCATCGGTCTTGAGTGGTATCGTATCGCGAAGGGTCGAACGCGGAACCCAAGGTCGAGAATGTAATGAGCTCTGCGCAATCACTCCTCAAACCGAAGCACGAAATAAAACTCAGTGATGCCGCGAGTGTGGTGCAGCCGGCGGGATCTGAATCCAAAAATGTAACCGCTATGACAGCCGACATGGGGAAGACCGGAATCGACGTCGTAGGCGACATGCCTTGGGGTACACACTTTTGTCTGTTCTACGAGACCCTGACGGATCTCCTCGAACCATTGGTCCTCTACTGCAAAGCTGGATTGGAAAGCCAGGAGTTCTGCCTGTGGGTCGTGGCTGCACCCCTTACTGAGGAAGACGCGACGCATGCGTTGAAACAAGCTGTTCCTGACCTCGATCGATACCTGGACGACCACAGCATCGAGATTGCCTCGGCTCACGATTT
>JAUTWY010000271.1 GCA_030838305.1 Acidobacteriaceae bacterium | reverse complement strand
CCATCAGTTAGACGGCACCATGCGCGTCTATCGCGGCAGGTTAACCGGCCTGAGACAGCGCCAGCGTATGCCGCCAAACTTATATCTGGAGGAATCAATGTTGCACGTTCGATGTTTCCGCACGCTGGGCATGCTTGCGCTCTTTATTACACTGGGCCACTGGAATGCCAGCGCGCAGCAAATCAAGACGGTTTTTGTTATCGCGATGGAAAATCATAACTGGGCCCAACCAGCCAACCAGTTCACCGGCGGTATCCAGCAGATTTATCAAAATCCGAACGCACCGTTCACCAACAGTCTTGTAAACGGATCAGCATTCGCAATTGTAGATGGTTCGACGGTTCACCTGAGCGAGCAGGTTGCGTACGCCACTGCGTACCATAACGTTCTGGCGACACCTGGCGGAAATAATCCCCACATTCATCCTTCCGAGCCTAGCTATCTCTGGGCAGAGGCCGGCACTAACTTTGGCGTACTGAACGACAACGACCCCTACTCTCCCAAAGGCCCAACTAACCAGGACACACCGCTGCACTTGAGCAATTTACTAACCCAAGCCGGAAAAACATGGAAGTCGTACCAGGAAGACATTGATCTGGCTTCGAGTGGCGGGCAGCTTACGAACTTCCCTCTGCCGCAGGATCAGTGGACGGTTCCGCTAACCAGTTTTTCGGGGAACTTTGTCAGCGGCTTGAACGCCTATAACGGCTCCAGCCAATATAACTACGCCGCCAAACATAATCCCATGGTGTTCTTCACCGACTCGAACGGCGGCAACGATGCGACTCCCGCGAATCCGTTGTCCACGCAGTACGCTCCGCTGCAGCAGTTGTTGACCGATCTCTCCAATAACGCCGTGGCCGACTACAATTGGATAACCCCGAACCAATTCAACGATATGCACAGCGGGCTCACCGGGGACGCGGCAAACATCAGGCAGGGTGACGATTTTCTCAGCCAGATCGTTCCCATCATCATGGCGTCAAACGCCTACAAAGACCACGGCGTAATCATCCTTTGGTGGGACGAAGCGGAATCGGACGGCGTCGCGGGCGATAACGCGGACGATTTTAATCATACCATTGGCGAGATTATTATTTCTTCGCGGGCTCACAAGAACGTGGATGGCATTCCGTATGCAAGTCCGCTCAATTTGACGCATTCCTCAGACTTGCGCATCATGCAGGAAGTCTTCCACGTGGGGCCATTTCTGGGTGATGCAGCCAACGCTACCGACCTGTCGGACTTGTTCGATCCGGGCGCCATTCCGAAGAAGCCGTAGGAAGGCGGTCGGGTCACCGCAACGATTGATTGATGTTTTACCGGCGCAGAGATCAATAAAGACAGATCTCTGCGCTTTTTTCTGGTTATTGCCTACCTCCGATGCCGCCTCCCTCGCGCTTCTCCGGCGAACACGGGTCGCCAATCATGCTCGGAAAAATGATCGCGAACCCTCTCAGCAACGTCGTTTTCGAAAGATCAGAGAAATCAAGACGACAGAGCGCTGGGGAAACGGGTCTGGAAGTCCAGCAACCCAACCCACTCCGGCGCAATCGTGATGCGGACCATACTTGAGATCATGGAACCCAGATTTTTGACCCAGACCTCACCCTGTTCTGCTCCGAAGTAGCGTTCGGCGGCTACAGCGTACTCAGGAACAATCCCGTTGACGGTCTCGAGACGTGCGGTGCCGCGAATCAAGAGGACCTTGTGAGGAAATACGTTGTCGTCAATGGTGAAAGACACTTTGGGATTCTTTTTAAGAGCCTTCAATTTCGGCGCCTTGGGCGGAGTCGCCATGACAAACTCGCGTCCATTCCAGTGAAACCAGATAGGAATCACCCGCGGCGTCCCATCGGTCCAGATATAGGCGAGGCGTGCAGGAATCTTAGAACGCAACAATTCCTGCGAGACTGGATGCTGAAGTAGTTCCAGATCACCTTGATGAACGGACTGCATAGATCTGCTCCTCTCCTGGACTAACGTTCAGTCGAACTCAAAATCCGGCTCGGAAAGCCCGATTGCCTTGGGATTGTGCGCTTGTACTTCGCAGGAGGTCAAGGGAACCTGTCGCCGTCGGGTATCGCCGTCCTGACCCTTGTCGGATGGCGGCATTCGCCTGCCTGCGGTATGATTCTCTCCCGGATCAGGAACAGGGGTATTGCTCTATGAAAATGCGGTGGATTATTGTGTTTCTGCCAGTGATTTCGGTGCTTGTGATTTCCCTGGCGGTAAAGGAACATGCAGCGAGAGCAGCCTCACTACAAGTCGCGCCCGCAACCTCCCCGGCGCACACCGCCGGCATTACTCCCCTGCCGAACAGTCCTGGTGCGCTTGCAATCCCGGACACGACATCGGCAATCAATTCGTCAGCGCCCATGTCGCAGCGGGTAGTCCATTACGACATTAATGCGCACTATGACGCGGCCAGGCACACGGTCGACGCCACCGAGGTCCTGACCTATCACAACCTGACGGGGCAGGCTCTCGACCATTTTCCTTTTCATCTTTATCAGAATGCTTTCCAACCCAAGGCCACATGGGTCCGAGAGGCCAAAGTTGCAGGCAGCCGCGATGTGGGCTACGAGAAATGGAAAGACAAGCAATACGGCTCCGAAGACATTAAGAGCCTCGAAGTCGTGGGGCAGGGCGATCTGACTGCGCAACTACAGTACATCCAACCGGATGACGGCAACAAAGACGATAAGACCGTGGTTGACCTCAAGCTTCCCAAGGCGATTGCACCCGGCGGCTTCGTCCAGTTCAAAATTGCATTTCATGACCAGATGCCGGAGACGCAAGCACGCTCGGGATGGAAGCGCGATTTCGTACTGGGAGGGCAATGGTTTCCCAAAGTCGGCGTCTGGTGGCACGGAGGGTGGAACTGTCATCAGTATCACGCCACGACCGAGTTCTTCGCCGATTTCGGCGTGTATGACGTCAAGCTGACGCTGCCGCAGTTTGAGATGGTGGGCGCCAGCGGCGTGAAGGTCAGCGAAGTGAACAATCCCGACAGCACCAAGACGCTCACCTATCACGGAGACGACATTCACGACTTCGCCTGGACGGCGAGTCCGCGCTACAAAGTGAAAGAGGATGGCGTTTACCAGGCTCAGATGGGTCCGGTGCAAATGCGCATCCTGATGCAGCCCGCGCACTGGAGTCAGGTGGAACGGCACGAAAAAATTCTCCGCGAGTCGCTGGAACATTTTGAACGCTGGTACGGGCCCTACCCGTACAAGACCATCACGCTGGTCGATCCCGAGCCGGATTCGGCGGCGGGGGGCATGGAATATCCCACGTTCATTACCGGGGACTCAAGCTGGTTCATGCCGAAGGGAGTGTTTCTTCCGGAACTCGTAGTGGAGCACGAGTTTGGGCACCAGTACTGGTACGGCATGGTCGCGACCAATGAATTTGAAGATGCCTGGATGGATGAGGGCATTAACAGCTACACGGAAGTGAAAGTTCTGGATTCGATTCTCGGCCGCAACACCTCCATGCTGAATGTGGCCGGCATCACCCTTGGCGAGCGCGACGAACAGCGGCTCAGCTACATCGGAGTAGCCGACCTCGATCCATTGGCTGAAAAGGCCTATGACTATTACAACTTCAATTCTTACGGAGGCGTCACCTACGGCAAGACCGCGAGCGTTCTCGTCACACTGTAGAACATCATTGGCGAAGACACGATGCAGAAGGCGATGCACGTCTACTTCATGAAGTATCGCTTCACGCATCCCGGCAAAGAGGAGTTCCTGAAGACTGTCGAGGAAGTTTCAGGCAGAGATCTGCGCTGGTATTTCAACCAAGCTATCTACGGCTCTCCCGTAATGGACTACAAGGTGCTGAGGATCGAATCGTTTCCGGCGAATTGGTACGAGGAGAAGAAGAAGGAAAGCGCGCGCAACGACGACAAGAACACGGTTTACCGCTCATTCGTCTGGTTGCATCGCAAGCAAGATTTCGTGATGCCGGTGGAGGTCGAGGTCAAATTTGACAATGGCGAAGCCGTTCGCGAGCACTGGGACGGAGCGAGCCGCTGGACGAAGTTCGTCTATGAGAAGAAGGCCAAGGTGACTTCGGCCGAGATTGATCCGGACCACAAGATTCAGCTTGACCGCAACGCCTTCGACGACAGTTACACCGCCGAGCCTAATGGAAAGCCCGCGCACAAGCTAGCGAACTACTGGCTGTTTCTGACCCAGTGTCTGGGTCAGGCTCTGGGATGGTGGGCAGTTTGAAGAATGGAATTTCGCAAGGCTCGCGGCGCTTGCAGATGTTGGCACACTCGGTTGGAGTAAGGGTGAACACGCATGAGTAACGGTAAAGGTCTGGTGAGCAACGGCCTGGGTAGGGTGCTGCGCAACAAGCGCTATATCGTTTGGCTCTATCTGCTGAACGTGCTTTTCGCTGTGTTCGGCGCTGTCGCATTTGTCAACCAGGCTGGGACAGTGTTGGACCATAGCCTGCGCGCAGACCGCCTGCTGCACGGCTTTGACCTTGCTGCGCTGGTGGAAATGTTAATGCGGCCGGAATTCGGCCCGACCATCGCTTCCAGATTGCCCGCAATGTTGTTTGCTTTGCTTTTTATGTTCTCGACTGCACTGTTCTTGCCCGGAGTGCTGCAGGGTTATGCTTCGACCTACCGCCTGCCACGAGAGGATTTTTTCCGCTCCTGTGGAAGAAATTTGTGGCGTTTGATCCGCCTGTTGCTGGTAGCGGGAATCGTGATGATACCGATGACCGTAGCGTTGTTCAGCCTGCATGGTTGGCTGGAAAAGCTGGCGGCGGAAAGCACTAACGAATTGCTTTTACCCGAAGTGCGGCTTGCGGGCCTGGTGGTCATCTTTCTGGTGATGGCAGCGATGCGGATTTGGTTTGATCTCGCGCAGGTGGATGTGGTGCTTAGCGATCAGCGAGCAGTGCGGAAATCCCTTGGCGCCGCTTTCCCGCACACGGGGCGCAACTTGGGACGATTGCTGGGTAGTTATGTCATCACCACGGTAGTCGCCGCAATTGTGCTGGTCGCTGGATTGTGGGCCTGGGTGAAGTTCGTCCCGCCCGCCAATGTGGCCGGGGCGTTCTTCCTCAGCCAACTAACGCTGTTGTTGCTGTTGATTCCGCGCTTCTGGCAGCGCGGGATAGTAGTGACTTACTACTTGAACAACATGGTCGAACCGATTGCAGTGCAGCAGTTCACGCCGGTGGCGATCGTTGCGCCGGTGGTGAATGAACCGGTTCTCGCACCGGTGATTCCGGTTACGCCGCCGGAGGCGACCGGAAGTTAGTCCCAAAGTCTGCGGCTGGTTGGCTAGCCTAAAGCAAGACGATGGTGATGCCGCGATTGCGGCGGCCCAGGTCGGAGTCGCTCTTAAGTTCCGCGTACGCCTGGAGAAGTCCCCAGGTCGCTTCGTCAGACTTCGACCAGTTTTCGCCGAAGACGCAGCCGCGTATTTGACCACTCTGCGTCATCTCCACCAAACGCTTTTGCACGGCGATGCGAATATCGCCGCCTTCGCCGGTCGAACCGTAGCCGTGAACGATCTTCATCAGTTTTGTATTCTCCTGCCGCGCGAGCGATAGTTCGCGATCAAGCCGCTGCAAGGCTTCGCGGACAAGAGGCATACCGGATTTGAGGTTTATGGTTTTGATAGTGGGACCTTATCAAGCGCAGTTTCTCATGGATGAGCGTCGCGGCGCTTCGCTGGACAGTCGAGAGCCTGCCCTGAGCTTGCCGGACGGGCGGCTGTCCCTACGTGATCAGTGGACGCATAAAACATAGAGCCGGTCCCGTGGCGGGACCGGCTCGAGTTGTTGACGGCCGATTCGCAGTTAGTTCACCGCGAAGATCAGGTCATCGTGATCGTCATACGCGCCCGTGCTGCAGGGCGAAGCGCTTCCCAGGTAGCGGAAATTTGCCCGCACGGCCTGCAAGCTTCCGGTAGGAAGAGTGTAGGTCCTGGAGATTGCTTGCGCCCCGCCGGCCGAAGGTACGATCGTTCCGATCAGAACCCACGACGGGCTGTTGGCATTGGCGGCATAATAGAGGTCCAGAGAATCGGACGAGCCGGTGTTCCAGGCCCACACGGTTGCGGTGACGGTTACTGTGTTGCCGTGAGTCAACGCGCCGCCATTCGTGGAAGAGACCACGATACGGTCGTTGGATTCATCCGAGTGGAAGGTGCCCGACGTGCCGTCTGCACACGAGCTGTTGATGGTGTTGGGCTGATGAGGTTCCGCCCCCCCCGACATCGTGTCCTTCCCCAGCAGCAACGACGTACCCGAATCGCAGGACGAACCTACGCTCGCGCACTTCGGTGCCTTGAGTGTCGTGTCATAAACGGCGGTTTGTGGTCCGATGGTGCCTACCGTCAGCGTAATGGTTGTGTTTCGGATGAGTGATCCCGAGGTCCCCGTGAGAGTCACCGTGCTAGTGCCCGGTGCCGCCGTCGCGGAAGCGGTGAAAGTTAGAGTGGAGGTGATGCTGCCGTTCGCTGGTGGAGTGAGCGGGTTAGGCGAGAACGCGGCCGTGACGCCACTGGGAAGTCCGGAAGCGCTCAAGGTTGTGGCGGAGTTGAATCCGTTCTGGCTGGCGACGGTGATGGTGCTGGTGGCATTCGATCCTTGCTGCACGTTCACACTGCTCGGCGACGCCGACACGGTGAAGTTGGAAGCTCCAGCACCCACGGCGAAGATCAAATCATCGTGGTCATCGTAAGCGCCCGTGCTGCAGGACGACGCGCTTCCTGTGTAACGGAAGTTGGCTCGCACCGCCTGGAGAGTGCCGCTCGGCAGAGTGTAGTTGGCCGACAAAGTCTGCGCTCCAGCCACCGTGGGAGTGAGGGTTGCGATCAATACCCACGTAGGACTGACGGCGTTGGCGGCGTAGTAGAGGTCGAGATGGTCGGATGTGAAGCTAATGTACGCCCACACTGTCGCGCTGACCTTCACAGTCTTGCCCGCTGCCAGAGCGCTGCCATCGGTGGTCGCAATGGCGAGGCGATCGTTCGATTCGTCGGAGTGGAACGTTCCCGAAGTGCCGTCGGCGCAGGAGTTGTTGATGGTGTTGGGTTGATTGGGCTCGGTGCCACCGGCGAGCGTGTCGCGGCCAAGCAGCAGCGATGGACCAGAGTCGCAGCCTGATGACACGTTCACGCACTTCGGCGCCTTCAGCGTGGAGTCGTAAACGGCCGTCTGCGTTCCCGTCGAGGAGTTTACCGTCAGGGCAATCGTCGCACTGTGCGTGAGTGCCCCGGAAGTTCCGGTCACGGTCACCGTGGCCGGGCCCGCGGTTGCAGTGGCAGAGGCGGTCAGAGTTAAAGTTGAGGTCGCGATACCGTTCGCCGGAGGAGTGACCGGGTTGGT
>JAUTWY010000208.1 GCA_030838305.1 Acidobacteriaceae bacterium | reverse complement strand
GAATCTAATCCACGAAACCGGCCTAGAACATGATCGGGTTCCCGGTCGCAATGCCGGCTTCGCAGAGCTCCTTCGTGTTGTCAAAAAACTCTTTTTCCGAATCCGCGAGGATGTCGCTGGAATGGAGTACCGTGTTGACTTCCTTCAGCAGCGCCGGCGATTCCTTGATCGGGATCCAGTCGCCCGTGGTGCGTGCCGTCGTACAAGACCTTGTCCAGAAGAATGGGAAACTTTGGTCCAGGATTTCCCTGCAAGGCGCGCAGAAAGCTCCGCAAATTTTTCACGCGCGTGATATTTCCCAGAAACATCGAGAGAATATAACCGCCGTGTTCACACGAATCTGTAACCCACTGGTCGTGCGCATCCCATTCTTCGTCGGAGGGTTCACCAGTCAGCACGGGCTCACCAGACTCATCGTAGGAGAGTCGCTCAGGGAACGGGTGCGGTTTGGCCTTGCCGTCGCGAATACAGGTGCAGCGCACGAATGCGTCAAGCCTCATGGGTTTATCTCCGAGCGCAAATGTTGCTGCGCCGGGTGCGTCTCAGCGAAACATTCGCGAGCGAGGGCGCCCGCGCCACATAACCGCCTCCCCACACAATCATCGCATGCCGTTCGGGTACACCAAAATCTTGCTCGCCTCGCCGGTCTTCAAGCGCTCCATGGCTTTCGAAAAGTCTTTCATAGGGACGCGGTCGGTGATCACGGGATGCAGATCGAGTTTGCCGGCTTTGAGCAGTGCGGTCATCTGGTACCAGGTCTGATACATGCGGCGCCCGTTGATGCCCTGCACCGTGATGCCTTTGAAAATTATGTCTTCGGAAAAGTTCAGGGAGATGGGTTTGGAGGTCAGGCCGAGCAGGGAAATTCTTCCGCCGCGCCGCACGATATCGAAAGCTGTGCGAATCGAGTCGGGATGGCCGGCCATTTCCAGCACTACGTCCACGCCCAAGCCCCCCGTCTTTTCCGTCACAATTGCGCTGGCATTTTCTTTGGATGGATCGAGCACGTAGTCGGCTTTCATCTCACGCGCGATTTTGCGTCGGTGCTCATTCACTTCAATGGCAAACACGCTGGTAGCGCCCACAGCTTTGGCTACGGCAATGGCGAATAATCCGATCGGTCCGCATCCCGTGATGGCCACAGTCTTGGCCGCAATCTCGCCCGCCAATACTGTGTGAACCGCATTGCCCAGCGGATCGAGAATGGATGCGTATTCGACTGGGATGGCAGGATCGAGTTTCCAGATGTTCGATTCCGGAATGACCACATACTCGGCGAAGGCGCCATCGGCATCCACACCGATGATCTTCACGTTCTGGCAGATGTGAGCTTCGCCAGTGCGGCATTGCAGGCATTTGCCGCAAGCCACGTGCATTTCCGCGGAAACGAAGTCGCCTTCCTTCACGCTGGTGACTTCATCTCCGAACGCAGCCACTTCACCACAGAACTCGTGCCCCGGGATCAGCGGGGGGTGAATGCGGTTCTGCGCCCAGCGGTCCCAGTTATAAATGTGCAGGTCAGTGCCGCAGATGGACGCGACTTTCACTTTGACCAGAACTTCGTTGCGGCCAAAGGCGGGGATTTTGACTTCCCGGATCTCCGCCCCAGGCGCGGCTTCCGGTTTCACAACAGCGAGCATTGTGGACGGCATGAAGACTACCTTATGAATTCCGACTCAGACACAAAACGTATGATTTTAGCACCGTGGGAAGGTTGCCGCCTCGACATGACGGAAACCGCTCATCGCTCCGGCGGTAATCCGCGGTTGGCCTTAGGTCCTGCAACTTTGAACTCTTCCGATTTCCCGCGGGGAATGCTCAACGTCTTCCACTCGCCCGATCGCAGATGCTTGCACAAGAAGACGATCTGCCCGATGTGTTGCGCATAATGTGCAATCTGCCGGTTGATGGCCTGCAACACAGTATGCGGCTGGTCGCGCACCGTGACTGTACGGATCACATCTTCTGGCCTTAGCGAATCGATGGCGGCGAAGACGCAATTCCAGCCTTCCTCCCACCACTTCATCACTTCTGCACGAGTGGTTCCTGAGCCGAGTTCAAATTCGCGGTCGCGAAAGCGGTCAGGCTTTTCGCCATCGGTCGTGAGGAAGTCGGTGAAGCGTGAACGCATATTGCCCGCCAGGTGCTTGACCAGAATCGCCACTGAATTCGATTCTGGGTCGAGGGTGACGAAGAAATCCTGGTCACCGATCTGTGCCATCGCGCTTTCCGCCATGCGCTTATGTCCGCGGAGCTGGCGGCGGGCTTCGTCGACATAGTGAGAAGCAACGTCTGTCATAAAACCTGTCCGCCAGGAATTAGGATGCAAGGTTTGTCGGCTGGGCGACAGGCGACGGTCAGCGTTCAGGGACGCCCCATCCGCCGCCGCCCGGCGATTCAATTCTAATGCGATCGCCCGTTTGTAGACGTGTGCTGAACTTTCCCGGCATTTCTTCCACCGAGCCATCGCGGCGGGTTACGCTGGCCCTTCCTGCGGCCCCCGCTTTGCCGCCGGCCAGGCCCCAAGGCGGCCGCGTGCGCCGATCCGCAAGCAGAGTCACTTCGCAGTCGGTCAGCACTTCGATCTCGCGGATAATCCCGTCGCCCCCGCGATGCTTGCCGCCTCCTCCGCTGCCAGGACGAAGCGAGTAACGTCGAACGCGCAAGGGGTAGGCATACTCTAGCGCTTCGGCCGGAGTGTTCAGCGAATTCGTCATATGAGTATGGACGCCAGACACGCCGGGCTGGGTGGGCCTTGCGCCCATGCCACCGGCGATGGTTTCGTAGTACGCAAATGGCTGGCCCGTGCGCGGATCAATGCCTCCAATTGTTAGATTGTTCATCGTTCCTGAAGCGGCCGCAGGAATCCGATCAGGAACGGCCTGGGCCAGCGCGCGGAGCAGAACATCCACGATGCGCTGTGACGTTTCCACGTTCCCCCCTGCCACCGCCGCTGGTGGCCGCGCATTCACGATGGTGCCTTCGGGAGCGATCATCTGAATAGGCCGCATCAGGCCCGCCGTTGCCGGAACGTCGTCCGCCAACAGGCAACGGAAGACGTAGAAGCAGGCGGAATAGGTGATCGCTTCGACAGCGTTTACGCTGCCTTCCACCTGCCGATCGCTGCCCGTGAAGTCGACCGTCACCATTGGCTGCCTGGGTACCAGTCTCGGAGGGACTGAGTGACGGACCCGACCCCAAACGTTCACCGTCACTGCGATCTTCACCGGTTCGTCGCGGATCCCGTCGTTGTCCAGAAAATCCTCAGCCCGATACTTGCCCGGCGGCACCTGGTGCAGAAATGCGCGCATGAATTTTTCGGAATACTCCATCAGACCCCGGCCCGCTCTCGTGACCCGGATGATTCCGTATCGCCTGCATACTTCCCGCAACCGCTGGGCGCCAGTGTGGCAAGCCGCGATCTGGGCGCCCAAGTCACCCTCGCGCTCCTCAGCCGTGCGCACATTGTTGAGCAGCAGCGCCATTACATCGCGATCCATTTCACCTTCGCGCATCAGCCGCACCGGAGGGATGCGTAATCCTTCCTGGTAGATCTCGCGGCATAGTCCCATCGACCCCGGGTAAGTTCCTCCCACGTCGGAGTGATGGGCGCGTGACGCCACATAGAAGTCGGGATGGTTGGCGGCTTCCCCCGAGCGGGGGCGGGGGTGCGACTCCGCATAAACCGGTGCCACCAGCGTAATGTCGGGCAGATGCGTTCCTCCGCGGAATGGATCATTCAGCATGACCACATCCCCCGGCCGCATGTCGCAGGCGGCAATCGCGGCCCGCACCGACATGGGCATCGACCCCAGGTGCACCGGCATGTGGTCGCCCATGGCAATCACTTCGCCACCAGCATCAAAGAC
>JAUTWY010000205.1 GCA_030838305.1 Acidobacteriaceae bacterium | reverse complement strand
GTCCGCGAACTGGGGGACTTGCCCGAGCCCGATACTCCTGACTTTGTGTCAGCAATGATTCCAAGCTCCCGATCAATCAGCTCGCCCTTCAGCAGGGGCGCCAAAGCTAGAATCACGGAGGTCGCATAGCAACCCGGATTCGCCACGAGTTGAGCTGACGCAACCCGGTCGCCATTTAGCTCTGGCAAACCGTATACCGATTTCGCGGTCAATTCCGCGGCAGTAACTGCGTCCGCGTCCTGAAATGAGTAACCGGCACGATGTTGCCCTTCTTTCAACCTCCACGCGCCGCTCAGATCGATCACTCGCAATCCTTGTGCGATGGCCTCTGGCACCAAAGCTCGCGACGCTTCATGTGGTGTAGCCAGGAACAACAGTTGCACTCCCTGTCGCTTCAGTTCCGGCCAGGAAAGCGCTCGCAGGGGATAGCCTCCGTTGCCCGACAATTCTGGAAACACCTCCGCCAAATCCGCCGCCCCATCGCCGCCTCCCTCACGCCGCAGCAGCACGGGCTTCTCCAGGCGAGGATGACGTTCGAGGATTCGCGCCAACTGCAGTCCGGAATAGCCGCTGGCACCTAACAGCGCAGTTTTGAGCTTCGCGTCCATCAGCCGAGCATCTCCTCAATTCGCGTCGCAACCTTCTTGGCCGCGTCTTTGTCAGGACAAACGATCAGGATTGCGTCGTCGCCAGCTATCGTTCCCACCACTTCCTCCCATTCCTGCTCATCGAGAGCCGCCGCTACGGGTTGTGCGCTGCCTATGATCGTCTTTACTACCAGCAAGTTCTGCGCTGGCCGCACATCTAATACAAACTCTCGAACTAAGCGTTGTACCGGCGGCAATGCCAGGCCGGCCGCACCTTCCCCTTGCGCCAATGTGTAACCCGCCGCAGTCTTGCTCAGATTCAGATCACGAATATCCCGCGACAGCGTCGCCTGACCCACTTTGAACCCGCGCTTGCGCAATGCGTGCTGTAGGTCCTCCTGGCTTGCCACAGCGCCCTGCCTCAACACTTCCAAGATCGCTCTTTGCCGCAGCGCCTTATTCATTGTGAATATTTATCCATTTATATGAATAAATATTCTCTATAGTACAGGTCAAGCTATTTCTGTCAAGGGGAAATGCCCGGGATGGCTCACATTGAGGAACGACTTTTTGTGAACGTCGACCGGCGGACGCCGCTCCAAGGACGGAAAGCGAAGGATGATTTCAATTCCTTGCTAGACTACTCACGGTTCGAAAGCTGCTTTGAAGATCGAAGATCATAGGAGCACGCATGAACAACAGGCCCACCCTGGCCGCCCAGTTGATTGCCGAGTTTTTCGGAACGTTTGTATTGATACTGTTTGGCACAGGCGTGGTTGCGATGGTTGTTCTCTTTCCTTCCAACCCTCCCGCGGCAACCGTTCATGGCGGCTATACAAATATCACGCTAGGCTGGGGATTGGCCGTGACCATGGGAATCTACATCGCGGGGAAAATTTCTGGCGGCCATCTCAACCCAGCAGTCACGCTCACCATGGCCGTGTTTCGCGGTTTTCCCTGGCGCAAGGTCGTACCTTATTTCATGGCGCAAACTGCTGGAGCATTCTTGGCCGCGGCGCTCGTTTATCGGAACTATCTGCCGGCCTTCCACCAGGTCGATCCTCAACTGGAAAGAACCGCGGGAGTGTTTACCACCTTCCCCGCATTTCCTTCGTGGCCGCAAGCGGGTTTCCTGGACCAGGTGATTGGCACTGCTTTGCTGCTGCTGCTGGTATTGGCCATTACCGACGAGCTCAATATTCCACCCGGAGCGAACCTCGCGCCTGCGATGATCGGGCTTGTGGTCGTAGCCATTGGCATGAGCTTCGGCGGCATGCACGGATATCCGATCAATCCCGCGCGCGATTTTGGTCCGCGTCTTTTCACTGCCTGGGCTGGATTCAGAAATAATGGCCTGACCGACGGGCCTCGAGTCTGGTGGGTACCGGTCGTTGCGCCGCTTCTGGGTGGACTTCTCGGTGCGGCAACCTACGATTTCGGAATTCGAAGATTCTTGCGGGTATCTCAGCCCCCATCCTAACGCACACGAGAAGAATCAGGAGGCCTCTTGCGTTACATTCTCTCTCTCGACCAGGGCACAACAAGTTCCCGAGCCCTCTTGTTTGACGATCACGGCTGCGTTCGAGCTGTGGGCCAACAGGAGGTCACACAGATCTTTCCTCAGCCCGGATGGGTCGAGCACGATCCCGAAGAGATCGCGGCCTCACAAGTCGCCGTGGCTTTGGAAGCCGTGTCCAAAGCCCAGATACGGGCTAGTGACATAGGCGCGATCGGCATCACCAACCAGCGGGAAACCACGATCGTCTGGGACGGCAAAACTGGCAAGCCAATCTACAATGCAATCGTCTGGCAAGATCGCCGCACGGCCGGCTTCTGCGAGCAGCTTAAGGCTGAAGGCCACGAGGCTTTGATACAAGATCGCACTGGGTTACTAATAGACGCCTATTTCTCCGCCAGCAAGATTTCGTGGATTCTGGAGAATGTCCCCAACGCGCGACAACTTGCTGAGGCCGGCCGCCTGGCCTTCGGCACGATCGATACCTGGCTGCTTTGGAAATTGACTGGTGGCCGCGTGTACGTTACCGACGCGACCAACGCATCCCGCACTATGCTTTTCAATCTGCATACTGGCCGCTGGGATGACGAATTGCTCAAACTCTTCAGAATCCCTGCGTCAATGCTGCCCGAAGTTCGCCCCTCCAGCGAGATTTACGCAGAGGTAAATTCCGTTCGAGAGCTCAATGGAATTCCC
>JAUTWY010000185.1 GCA_030838305.1 Acidobacteriaceae bacterium | reverse complement strand
CGGCGCGGTCCGAATTTGCAACCGCTCGAAATTGCCAGCCAGCATCAAGGCTTCGCGAGGAGGGTTCGGCGGCCTGGAGCGGTACCACAGTGAGAGAAACGATCAGCAGAAACAGGGACACGCAACTTGCAAGAGTGCGAGGGAAATCATGCAGAGACGGGTTGATCATTACCAAGCTCCCAACTAAAGTCTGAGACTGCGAATCGGCGCGGCGACTCGCCAGGGCAAAGGGAAAGCGCTATCATCGCAGTTCTGAAATAGTACTCCTCGCCGAATGCTGTCCGCCGATCTGAGAGTGGAGTACGGATTCAACCTTAGTTTCGTGAAAAGACGCTGCCGTTGCTGTGAAATCACTGGGAGGTTTGCCATGCTGCGCAAAGTTCAATCCTTCTGTGTGTTCTTGCTGTTATTTACCCTGCCGGCAGTAGGCCAGCAGGCCGCGGCCGCGCCAGCCGACACCGAAGCGCGGATCGATTCCATGCTCAAGCAACTGACGTTGGAGGAGAAGATCGATTTGATTGGCGGCGTCGATAATTTTTACATCCGGGCGAATCAGCGAATCGGATTGCCAAGGCTGAAGATGGCTGATGGACCGGTCGGAGTTAGGAACTACGGGCCCTCCACGGTGTTTGGCGGTATTGGGCTTGCGGCTACTTGGGATCCTGAGCTGGCGCGGCGCATGGGAGCCGTCATCGGAGAAGATGCGCGCGCGCGTGGCGTTCACTTCATGCTGGGGCCGGGGGTCAATATTTATCGCGCCCCCATGTGTGGCAGAAACTTCGAGTACTTCGGGGAAGATCCATTCCTTTCGGCGCGAACCACTGTCGCTTACATCAAGGGTATGCAGAGTCAAGGAGTAAGCTCCACGGTCAAGCATTATCTAGGCAACAATCAGGAATATGACCGGCACAACATCGATACAGTGATCGATGAGCGCACCATGCGCGAAATCTATATGCCGGCTTTTGAAGCCGCGGTGAAAGAAGCACACGTGGGCGCGGTCATGGATTCCTACAATCTCACGAATGGCCAGCACATGACGCAGAACGGCTATCTCAATACGGATGTCGCCAAAAAAGAGTGGGGCTTTAACGGAATCATGATGTCGGACTGGACTTCGGTTTACGACGGGGTGGGGGCTGCGAATGGCGGCCTTGACCTGGAGATGCCATCGGGAAAATTCATGAACCGCGCGACATTGTTGCCGGCGGTGCGTGGCGGCAAGGTGACGGAGGCGACGATTGACGATAAAATCCGGCGCATCCTGCGCACAGCGATTCAGTTTGGATGGCTCGACCACGAGCAAACCGATTTGTCCATCCCGCATTTGAATCCTGAAGGCCGGCAGGTAGCTCTGGAGGCCGCACGCGCAGCCATGGTTCTCCTGAAGAACGACGGGAATCTTCTACCGCTCGATCAAGCAAAAGTGCGGACGATCGCGGTCATTGGTCCGAATGCTTATCCGGCACAGCCAGGCGGTGGAGGGAGCGCCGAGGCAAAGCCTTTTACCGCGGTCAGTTATCTCGAAGGCGTGGTGAACCACGTGGGAAACGGCACCAAGGTTTATTATGCGCGCGGAATTCCCACACTCGACGAAATTGCCAAGAGTACCGAATTCACCACCGAAGCCAAGGGCGGGCAGCGCGGGTTGCGGGCTGAAATCTTTACCAATGCCACTTTGAGTGGCGCTCCCGTCGTGACTCGCACCGACAAACATGTTAGCTTCGAGCCCGCGCGTGGGGGCGACGGCGCCGATAGCAATATGTCAATCCGGTGGACGGGTTACTTCACTCCAGCTTCTGCGGGAAACTATCTCGCGTTCGTTCAAGGTCCGGGAGAGAGCGGCGGCTACAGACTTTATATAGACAAGAAACTCGTGTTCGATAACTGGAACGATTGGTACGCATTCGTGGGCGAGGCCTCGATGACACTGGAGGCTGGGCCGCATCAAGTCGAACTCGACTACGCTGCGAAGAGTGGATGGGGGAAGGCCAAGGTGAACCTTGGAATTGTGCGACCCGAGACTCTAGTCAGCTCGGAGGCCAAAGCCCTGGCGTCGCGCGCGGACGCGGTCGTGCTGGCCGTGGGTTTCGACGCCTCCAGTGAAGGCGAAAGCGGCGACCGTACATTCCAGTTGCCCCCCGGCCAGGATGAACTGATCAGTCAGATTGCGGCGATAAACAAGAACGCTGTCGTGGTCGTCACCTCGGGCGGAGGCGTGGACATGTCGGCGTGGGTTGACCGCGTTCCGGGGCTTTTTCAGGTGTGGTATCCGGGGCAGGAAGGCGGCTCGGCGCTGGCACAACTTCTATTTGGCGAGTTCAATCCTTCGGGGCGGCTGCCGATTTCAATCGAACGGCGGTGGGAAGACAATGCGGCCCATGACAGCTACTACCCGAAACACGGCGAGAAAAGAGTTGAGTATGCCGAAGGAGTGTTTGTTGGCTATCGCCACTTCGACAAGTCTGGGATCAAGCCGCTATTTCCGTTCGGATTTGGCTTGTCCTACACCAGGTTTGCTTACAAGGATCTGGAGATTTCGCCCGCGTCGGACGCCGCGCGTGCCAGCGATCAGCTCGTAACGGTAGATTTCGATGTTACCAATACGGGCTCTCGAGCCGGGTCTGACACTGCGCAGGTTTATGTTGGCGACCGCCATGCCACGGTTCCGCGTCCGGTAAAGGAATTGAAGGGCTTCGCAAAAGTGGAGCTTGGTCCTGGAGAAAGCAAGCATGTTCAGGTCACGCTGGATCGCCGAGCCTTCGCCTATTACGACGTTAAGAATCACCAGTGGACGGTTGCTCCGGGGGATTTCGATGTTTATGTCGCGCATTCCTCGGCCGAAATCGAACTCACGGGGAAGGCGACGGTGCAGTAGTTCAAGGCAAGCAGAGAGAGGAGGCGGTTGCGAGTCGATATTTTACTGCTCTTTCACTTTCACTGGCTTGCAAATCGGGCAATGTTGGAATCGATGGATTAGTCTCTTCCACCGCGGCCAGTTCTGTTTCTCCGACTCATGCTTATACTGTAGCCATCTCGGTTCGGAGAACTTTTTTCGGACCTCTGGGTCACTCATCCCCATACTACAACCCCCTTGCAGTCCCTCATGCCCGCTCGATCTCGTCCGACACGGTAAGGCATCTGCGACTCGGCAAGCCCAACTCAACTCTATTCCGGGCGGCGTAGAAATCAGGCGCAACCCCGGTCGATGAGCGTCATCGCGAGTGGGTGTTGAAAAAGTCCATTTTCGTCAAAGTAGCCAAAAATTGGGGGATCGAAAAAGTCTAGGCAAACTGAGAAAGTCGTTTGTAGGGCATCCTGACGCGATTTTGTTTTTGCGAATTTCGCGGGAAAGAGTTTTTCAACAGCCACGCGATATAACGTCAACTGAGATTGGGTTCACGCGGACCGATAA
>JAUTWY010000311.1 GCA_030838305.1 Acidobacteriaceae bacterium | reverse complement strand
TTTTTTGACGTAATCCCCAGTGCCAATATTACGAGTGCGGCCATCGGCGGACTTGACTTGCTTTACGTTAGTGACGTAACCGGTGGTGCGGAAAGCGACATCGACCTGCGCATACGGAATCAGAGAGGCGGAATATTGCAGACCTTCGTTCGATTGGTAGAGCGCGACGTCGGCCAAACGGACAGCGATCGGGGGCTTCGCGGGCAAAGCGGGCGCGTTGTGACAGCCGGCACTGATGGTTATGGCTGTCACAGCGAATATTGCAGCTGTTGTCTTCGCGCGGCGCGAGGGTATTAATGTGTTTGCTGGTGTCAATTTAGTTCGAATCAAGGCGCTACTCCTCACCCAGCGCTCGTTCAAAATCTGCTCGCGCTTTCCAAAACGCGAGTACACCTTGACGGTACTGATCTTCCGCACTCGCGACTGCGGAGTGTTGCTGCAAGAGATCACTCAACAAAATTGTTTGGTGCGAATAGTCATCCATCTCGTTGCGAAGTTTTTCGGCTTCCGCATCCCGCGCGGCCTGCGCTGCGAGCAGTAGTTCGCGGGCTTCCCGAAGGCGCCTAAATGATGAGTCCACTTCCTGTACAACTTGCTCTCGCACACTATCGATGGAAAGCTGCGCCTGCTTTTCGGCGTCCAGTTTCTGGGCGATGTTATGCCGCTTCTGCCCCCAATCCCAGGGTTGCCAAGTCACCAGCACGCCGACCGCACCCAAGTTCTGCGGAAGGAAAGTGATATTCGGAGCGGTCAGGTAGTTCGCTTGAATAGAAATATCCGGGATGTAGCGGGTTCTTTCGATTTTCGTTTCCAGCGCGGCTTTTTCCTTTTTGAGCGTTTCGGTCTTAATCTCAGCGCGCTTCTCGATCGCGAATGCTCTTGCTTGTTGCAAGCTCGATTCCTCAGCGAGCGAAGCGGGAAGCGTCTCTACTGCAAACTCGGTGTGCAGGTCGCGGCCCAGCAGACGGTTCAGAGCCTCCTTCTGGTCCGCCAGCGCGTCTTGGATGACGGTTAGTTGATAAGAAGCTTTGCTGCGTTGAGCAGCAATGCGCAGGCTGTCGGCTTTCAGTACGGCCTGCTGCTGCAAGCGCCGGCCGCTGAGCTGCTGCAATTCTTCAAGGTAAGTGAGGAGAGCGCGCTGCGATTCGATTTCGCTTTGCGACTGCAAAATCGCATAATAACCGCGCCGAATCTCGTTCACCAAGTCCTGCTCATGTACAAAATAAGATTGCTGGCTGAGCTCCACGCCTAATTTCTGCTGCTTGATGGAAAGGTCGATTCGCAGCAACTGGGTGAGAGGCTGCGTGGCCGTGACCGAAGTAATTGCAACGGGGCGGGCGGGAGTGTGAACCTTCGAGTCTTTTGCTGGAATTGGGCCTGTAGCCGGAAAGCTTCCGAATGTGCCGGATTTGATGGTGAAGTCCAGCGGTGTTAGAAGTTCCGATGCGAGGAAATAAGTATCAAAACGTGGGTAGAGTTGTGTCTTCGCTTCGCTAAAGGCTTCTTGCTGCTTGTGGATCTCTATTCCTGCCTGTTTCAAGTCGCGGTTGTGCGAGCGCGCGAGCGAAACTGCTTCCTCCAGAGTGAGTGGCTTTGCCGGTTCTTCTTGTGCCCGCGTAATATTGGCGGACAACGTCATCATCAATAGAGCCGTTGAAAAAATCATCGCAATCTTCATAAAAGCTCTTCTTCGCTATATCCCTTCGCGAATGGTTTGTGAGCTGCCGAGTGCGAAACGAGCGATCTCGTCTTTTCGCATGAAAGCGACTCCGCGGTTACTCTGGGCGTAGACGATAAATTCTTCAAGAACTTTCGCGCGCGATGGGCGCCCCGCGATGCGATCATGCGCGCTCACCGACATCATGCGACGACGCCTTGGTGATTCGGCGTAAAGCATGTCGAATTCTGCTTTTAAATCGCCGGCGTATTCCTGGGTGCTGAAGTAGCGCGATTCATAATCGACGATGTCATTCATGTGCAGCGTATAGGGCACGACCGCGAATGGCTTTCCTTTTACATTGATGAGGAACGGTTCGTCCCGGCTTACATCGTCGATGTGATAAATGAAGCCAAGCTCCTGGAGAATTTCCGACGTGCGGGGTGTGCCGCGAAGCCAGAAGGCGTTGAACCCCAGGGGCCTCGTGCCTGTTGCGCGCTCGATGCTCGCGATGCTGTGCTGGTACGACGCGCGTTCCTGCTCCGGTGTCATGGAATATTGCGCAGCCCAGGTTTGTCCGTGGCCGGACGCCTCGTGTCCACGCTGGACGATCTCTTTGGCAAGAGTCGGGTGAAGATCGACCGTTGCGCCTACCATGTGGGAGGTGACTTTGACATTTCGCCGGTCGAACATATCCAAGAGTCGCGGAAGCCCCTCTTTGAATCCGTATTCGTACCACTTGGCCGCCGGGAGATCGGGATATTTCGGATCGATCGGGGGCATTGGAGATTCGGCGCCACTGGACGGTTGAGCGCCAGCTTCCATCTGCATGGAAATGGAAATAACCATGCGGGCACCGTCCGGCCAAAAGGGGCCTTTGGATTCTGGCTGCGGGAAAGAGATCGGAGATCTTCCGTTTCCCGGAGTGATAGACGCAAAAGCGTGAGGTGCCGCACTAACCGCGAGCGCGGAAACGGCACTATCTCTGATGAAGGAACGACGTTTCATTCAGCCTCTGCCGGCTACCAGAAATTGCCGTGCTTTTAGCGGCGCCGCACGCTGGAGTTCACGTTCGGCTTGCAGCCAATCTTCAAGCTCATTACCAGGACGGCCGCCACGCTCGAGATGAATTTCATGGGCGCCGAGCCTGATTTCTTCGAGATCAGGCGCATGGTTTGCGGAAATATCTTCAGCGCGAGACTGAGCGGGCCCTGCGTGAGATTCCACAGCCTCATTTTTCTTTTTTTTCATTTCCATAGCTGCTTCGCTTCCTTTCGCGGTTGAATTGTCGTGATCCGGGCAGCGTGCTCCCTAGGCCTCCCCGCAAAACTTTGTGCAATTTCTTCCGCCCGTGGAACAGCCGGCCTTTCACCACTGGGATGGAGATCTGCATGACGCGGGCCGCTTCTGCTGTGGATAACCCAGCCAGTTCTCTCAGCTCGATTGCTTTTCTTGTTCGGGGCGTCAATTCATTCAGCGCCGCCGAGAGAATTCGTCTCCTCTCATCTTCTAGAAATACACTCTCAGGGCCTGGCCGCGAATCGGCGATGTGCAGATGCAGCGCGATTTCTTCATCTCCGTTGGTATCGTCGATGGATATCTCGCGTAGCCCACGGCCTCTGCGCAACAACATGAGTGCTTCGTTGATGGCAATCCGGGTTATCCATGTGGAAAACGAAGACTTCCCTTCGAATTTGTGCAAGTGCACGAAAGCTTTTTGAAAGCTCTGTTGGACGATGTCTTCCGCGTCTTCCCGGATACGAGTGAAGCGTCGCGCAACACTCAGAACCCTTTGCTGGTGGCGCACGACTAGAATTTCAAATGCCTGCGCACATCCACGTTTGGCGGCAAGGACGAGGTCCACTTCTTCGTTGCGACCCGTGATGTTCCGTCGCTGCGCATCGGCCAATTGGCTTGACGCAGAGCTCAGCTGCTTCGTGGGCAACTCTTGAATCAGGGCCAATTGCGGCGGCATCGCCAAGGCGTCTCCATTCCGACATTTGTCAGTTTCAATTTGCGAGACCGATGATCCCTTTTCGTATTTGTCGGCCCAATAAACCTGCTACTTCCGGCCTCGTTCTCTGGTAATCCACTCCCGGATGTATGCTGGGCAATTCTTAAGCCGGATGTTGTCGGCTTCACATCGCTCCAGAAAAGTGACCGCGTCCTGGTCCACCAGGGTTAGCTCTTTTAAGTCCAAGCTAATGGGGCGGCCGCGGGTTTCTGCGATGAACAGCTTTTTCAACTCGTCCAGGTGCTCGGCATCCATTCGACCACTCAGTGAAAAGATCACCTCTCCATCCGCTGCTCTGGTGACCTTGAACATCTTTTCTCGCTTGAAAAT
>JAUTWY010000151.1 GCA_030838305.1 Acidobacteriaceae bacterium | reverse complement strand
TACAGGCGTGCAACAGGAGGTGCCGAAGACGATAACCGGAGACCAGATTGGCTGGGCGCCTCGTTATGTGCAGCGCTTTCCAAATCCAGCGCTGGAGCAAATGATTCGAGCCGCTCCCAGTCTGAGTGTTTATTATTTGGGTGGTCTGCCTCCAGGCAAATGAAAATCCCATAGTCGATAACTACGGGAAAGCAATCCAATTGGGATGCGCGTTTCTTTCGCAGACGTTGAACGAGTTCATCTGGCTGAAGAGGGAACTCCTTGCGTCGACGTGCACCTGTACGTCCCATGGTCCCCGATCCTTCAATGTCAATTTTGAGGAGACGGGGGTTTCTGCTGAAGACCAAAGGTGTCTCGTGTCGCTGTCTGCTTTCGTTGGTTTAGGGTCTTCGAGTCTGCGAATGCCGCGGCGGCGAGCTTTGCTTCTCCGGTTCTTTGGTAAAGCCTTCCAAGTTGAAAATGCACCGATCCATCATCGTCACTTGGCAAGCCTAACTTGTATTCGTCGATGGCACGCTGTGTGTCTCCCCGGCTGGCGTAGACCTGACCGAGGAGCGCGTGAATGCGGGGTATTAGCTCGGCTCTTGTCGTGAGTCCTGTCTTCAGGTATGGCTCGGCTTCAGAATATTTGTGTTCTGCGAACAGAACCTCTCCCATGATGTAGTTGGCTTCAGGATCGGAGGGATTCTGGGCGAGGGCGTTCTGGATCATCTCGTGGGCGAGCTCGATTCTGAGTTCCTGCAAATAGTTTGTCGCTGCACCGACCAGCGCCGCAAATTCATTGGGACTAATGCTGAGGGCCACTTTGTATTCCGCTTCGGCTTCGGCATACTTTTCCCGGTCACGGTAGCTTTCCGCCAGGAGCTCATGCAGCCGAACAGAGTTCGGTTCCACTTCTCCTGCGTATGCCAGTGCCAGAACAGCTAAACGTTGATCCGCGAGGATCGACCAGTAGAGGCTCTCCTCTTTCCCCTGGGGTAATGAACCAAGTTTTCTTGCTGCAACGAGTGTGGACTTATAGTCGCCGGTAAAGAAAGAGCATGTGGCCAGGAGTGACAGCTTCTGACGCGACAGAGAGCTTGTTGCTGGAAAGAGGCTCTTCGCGCATCGGCTGTACTCGCCGTGTGTGAGGTACTCCTGCGGAAACCGAAGAACGGCAGGTTTCACCGGCGTCTGGTTCTCCGAATCATCACCTTGCGCTGAGAGGGTTCGCCCTCCGCGAAGCGAGAGTCGTGCTACGGAGATTGCCTCGGGAGGAAGATTGGCCGCACCGGGCTGAGCGAGACCCGCGTCGAAGGCCTGGATTTGGTCTGGGGTCATGCCGCGTGTCAGCTCCGACGCATGAGCCCTTATGAATCCAGAATCAAGCGCCCAGAGAGAGGCGAGGGATTTTAGCGCGGCATCGGTTTCCCCTTTTTCAATGGCCAGGCGAGCCAATCCCAGCTCGGCGAGCGAGCATCCTCCCGATTTCACGTCCTGCTGAAATTCGGATTGCGCTTCGGACGATTCGCCGCGCCGAAGCAAAACCAGGCCAAACGATGATCGGGTACATGGGGGTCGGGTTTGGCCGGCGAGCAGCTTGCGGAATGCTTCGGCTGATTCCGCCAGCTTGTCCTGATCGCTCAGCGATTCTGCGTCAAGCCGCTGGAAGAAGGGCGACTGTCGATTCAGGCCAGCAAGATTTCCGGACGCGGACTCTGCCATCTCGAGGTACGCGATGCCTAGCCTGTACCAAGCCTCTCCGTTCTTTGCGTTTAACTCGGTTACCCGTCGATAGGCAGCCGAGGCGTTCTCGAATTGCTTCAGGCCAAAATAGGCGCGTCCCAGGTTCATGTAGATCTCTGGGTCGTTTGGGCGGATCTGTCGCGCCATCGATAGGTAGCGGATGGCATCCGCTCTGTTGTTCAATTGAAGATTTTCTATGCCGAGAAACAAAAGCGGGACGAATAATTTTGGCTGCAGCTGATACGCAGTTCTAAAACTGGTCAAGGCTGCAGCGTGATCTCCTGCCTGATGTTGCATCAACCCCAGATTTGCCCAAACTTCCGGAGTATCCCGTCGAATTGCCAGTGCATTTTGATAGGCGACGATGGCAGCGGAGATGTTGCCTGACGACTGCGCGTTAACTGCGTCGGCTAGATGAGATTCGTATTCGGTTTGTGCGAAAGCAGATCCTGCGGATATCAGAAGGGCAAAAAAACAAACGGCAATGTGGGCCGCCGATCGAGTATTTCGTTTTGTTGGCGCGATTGGGCTGCTCATCCGTGAACTTCGATGCGAAAATGTATGCTCATCGCGGTTCATACTGGTCCTACTGGGTCCACTCAACCTGCACGTCTCTTCCGCTGCCATTATCAGGCATTAGAAGCGTTGTCGCATGGCGAAGGGCGTCGAAGGACGACTCCACTTTTTCGCCGCTCCCGGCGATGGAAGCTTTCGGAGACGAGGAGTTGCTCCCATACACCTCTACCTGGAGGTTCTTCCACCATGGGAGGTAGCTGCCCTGATGGGGGCCGATGTGGACGGTAATGCCATTCGGCGTCTCCGAGCAGGTAAACTCCATCCGGAGGAAGTCGCCGTGCTTATAGGCGAAGGACTGACCATCATCCATATATAGAGACCCTTTGCAGTCTTTTCCTGGATAGACGCGCAGAATAAGAGGGCCTTTCGGAGTTTCGCTTGTGCTTTGCACGAGAGGCTGCAGGGGAAGAATAGATCCTTCGCGAACGAAGACTGGAAGGATATCCAGTTGTGGCTTGATCGTGATTTTCCGGCCGATGAAGCCTGGATCATTGAGCGCTGGAGCACCATCCGACCAAGTCCCTTCGTCTACCTTTTCGCCTGTCCAGTAGTTGTACCAACTCACCGAAGGAAGCTCAACCGAATAGGCATCGGGCTTTTCCGGGTAGACGGCTGGAGCGACCAAAAGATTGCCGCCAAATAGAAATTCATTGCCGGCGTCGAGGTCCAGGGGGTGCTTGTCCTTGGTCGCATCCGGAAATTCGAGGAAGAGCGGTCGAACAATAGGCAGGCCCGTACGCGACATCTCCTCTGCCGCGGTATAGAGATAGGGCATCAGTTTGTATCGTTCTTCGATGTAGCGTTTGCGGATCGCTTCCTGCTCGGGACCATGGACCCAGACCTCCTGGTTCGCCGATATGTCGCAGGCATGATCGCGATCGATAGGCTGGAATGCTCCAAGTTCGAACCACCGGGTCAGCAACTCGGGTCCCGGGCTGCCAACAAAGCCGCCCACATCCGCTCCGCTCATTCCAAAACCACTTAGTCCAAGGTTCAGGAGCATTGGAGTTGTCAGTCGAAGATGGTTCCAGGTGCTGCTGTTGTCCCCTGTCCACGTAGCGGCATATCGCTGGCCCCCGGCATAACTGGCGCGCGTCAAAACGAACGGCCGCTGCTTGGGCGAGAGCTTCAGCAGTCCGTCATAGGTCGCCCGGGAGTTCTCCATTCCGTAGACATTGTGGATTTCAAGGTGGCTCGTTATGCGCGGCTGGAAACCAGGCTCGTCAATCCGGTGTTGGACGTCATCGGGCATGGTCCCCTTTGGTCCGTCGAATACGGACGGTTCGTTCATGTCATTCCAGAATCCGGATATTCCGTCATCAACGAAGTGTGCATAGAGTGAGCCCCACCATTTGCGCGTGCTCTTGCGGGTGAAGTCAGGGAAGACGGATGGCCCCGGCCAGACCTTGCCGACGTAGACAGAGTTGTCGGGATTCTTTACAAAGTGGTCGCCTGCGATGCCGCTATCGTATGGAGCATACTGCGCGTTGGGGAGATCGGCGATGTGCAGATCCGTGATGGCGACGACGTGAATATCCTGCTTTTTCAGGTCGGCAATCATCTGCGAGAAGTGCGCAAATTGGATCTGGTCGACTGTAAACGGGCGATGGTGGTCCTGAAAATCAATGTCCAGATAGATCGCGTCCACTGGGACTTTGTCGGCGCGAAGCCGATCTGCGATCGCCCTGACCTCTGATTCTGGATGGTAGGTGAAACGCGACTGCTGAAAGCCAAAAGACCACAGAGGGGGAAGGGGAGTAGGCCCAGTGAGCCAGGTGTAAGTAGACAAGACATGCTTTGCGCTGGGCCCATAAAGAATGTAGTAGTCGAGCGGGCCTCCCTCGGAACCAAAGGAGTATGCGTCTGGGGATTCTTTACCGAAATCGAAGCTTGTCCGCCAGGTGTTGTCCAACAGCACCGCGGCGGTAATCCCTCTGTGCGACGTCAGGAAAAATGGGATGGCTTTGTAGATGGGATCGGTGGATTCCTGAAAGCCATAGCTGTCAGTGTTCCAAAGGTGATAGGCATGATCTCGCCGGTCGAGGGTCCCTGGCTTGTCGCCTAATCCAAAGTAGTGCTCCTCTGGAGGCATCGTCTTGTGAAGCCGGAAGGCTTGTCCATGAAACTCAATGGGACGGTCGGCAGCGTCTTCCTGAATCACGGTTCCCTTGAGATCGGTAATTCGCAGGCGCATGGTTGCCCGCTCTACCCGGACACGCAAC
>JAUTWY010000096.1 GCA_030838305.1 Acidobacteriaceae bacterium | reverse complement strand
ACGATTACCGCCGCCTGCTTCAGATCATCCGGCTGAAGTCGGTCGTAGACATCCATGTTCGAGTGATGGGTGCGGGTCTCGTACTCGATAGGATCTTGAATGAATTGAAATCCCGGGATGCCGACGGCGTCGAAGGACAGGTGATCAGTGCCGCCGGTGTTGCGCATGGTCAGCGTATTCATGCCTAAATCTTTGAATGGCTTCATCCAGGCTTCAAAGATGGGCGTTACCGCTTCATTCTCCTGCAAGTGCACGCCGCGGATCCTGCCAGTTCCGTTATCGACGTTGAAATAAGCAGAGACTTTCGCCTGCTCGGGTTTCACCGTGACATCTCCCGCTTCGCGGCGCAGCAGAGTCGGCATATCTTTCATTGCAGGCTCATCCATGTGCGGACGCGCACCGAAATGATGTTCGACGTAACCCTGCGAGCCGAGCAGTCCTTGCTCTTCGCCGCTCCACAAGGCGATGCGGATGGTGCGGCGGGGTTTTATGTCGAGCGCTTTCAGGATGCGTACCGCTTCCATCATCACGATGGTGCCCGCGCCGTTGTCGGTAGCCCCGGTGCCGGCGTGCCATGAATCGAGGTGCGCGCCCAGCATCACGACTTCGTCTTTCTTGTCGCCGCCGGGAATTTCGGCGACGGTGTCGTACTGCATGGGATCGTCATCGTAGAAAGTGTTGGTGACGTTCAGCTCGAGGGAAACATCTTTCTTCTGCTGCAACAGGCGCGCAATGCGGGTCCAGTGCTCGGACGCCATCGTGAGCTGGGGGACGGTGGTGGTCTCGCCGGGCTTATAGGACCCGCCGGACTGCACGAATACGGTGCCGCCGCCAGAGGTGCCGCGGCTGTGGTCAATGACCGCCAGGACTTTCTCGTCGGCGAAGAACTGGTTCAGGTCTTTGGTGAATTGCTGGCGTTTCAGGAAATCGGCGAAACGGAACGGCGGACGGTCCCCGGGAATCTGGTAGTCGGAGAGCTTGGCCAGTTCATCGTCGCTTAAGCGTTTGTAGGGGGCCTCGGCGATGGGCTTCACTTCAGCATCGGTCCCGAGGATCACGATCATGCCGGCGAGTTTGCCTTTGTATTTCTCGAAATCCTTCTTGTCTTCGATGGTGGCACGAATGCACTTGCCTTGCACGACGCCGCTGGTGCCGGGCGTCCAGGCTTTCGGGTAGGCGAGGAGCGTGACCACGTCGGGGGAGGTCATGCGAACATTCACGTATTGGTTCGCCCAGCCGCGGCCGAATGGCCCCCATGGCTCGAGGCGGGCGTTTGAGAGGCCCATAACGGTGAGTTGATCGCGCGTCCATTCATTGGCGCGCTTCATATTGGGAGAGCCGGTGAGGCGCTCGCCGATTGAATCCATTAGTCCGGACGCGAGCTCCATTACTTTGGAGTCACGGAAGCCCTCATAGCGGATGCGGCCCATGGTTTCCAAATCAACTTTCTCCTGGGAATACAAAGATATCGAAGACACCGCAATAAGAACGCAGGCCAGCCGACGGAAGGACTTCATCATTCGAGCTCCTGAGGAAAGATCAAACCGTGGATTATACAGCGTCACTTTGGGACTCAAAGCGAAGGGAATTGTAAAGTTTTTACAAGTGGGAGAGAGAGGAGAGAGAACTATTTTGTTGGCGAAGCTTGCGGAGGCACTGGATGTGAACCCTGTTCGCCTACGGGCACAGGCTTCGCGTCCTCCTCGTCACTGTTCTTGATGATGTAATGCACGATGATGGAGATGCGGCGGTTGGAAGGATCGAGAGGAGTATCAATTTTTCGGAGACGTTAATCAACAAAGCCGCGGACCTGCGTCCTTTGGTTGGCCCCGACTCCGTTGGCCTGCATGAGGCGGCGGGCGGCATGGGTGCGGTCGGTGGAAAGCTCCAGAAGACAATTCTTTTCTGCAGATCCAGCACACTGACTCCGATCTCGAGGCCGTCGAGAATGTCGCGACAAATATCTGGATCGTTAAAGCGCGGCATGAGGTTTGCGAAAGAGTATTGCTATTTATCCATCGGCAGGACGGCCGCTTACTTCAGATGGGGAGGGCAGCGAAACCAGGATTCTGGGCTGAGAACGCGCGAAAAGTTGGGGTTGCGATGTTTTGGGCGGGATGGCACTTTAGGGCAAGCCCGGTGGCACGGGAGTGCCATTTGCAAAATTCTGCACGGCGATTAATTTTTCCAGTGAGCAGTTCTGGGGGAGGGCTGCCCGGGCGCCTCGATCTCGAAAGAGATTCGAGGCGCTCGTTATTTTTATGAGCTAACTTGGTTCGCCACGGCGCGGGCGTTCTACTACTGCTCACTACCCTACTTGCCACGCCCCTTGCAGGAATCGAATTTGAAGGATCCGACACGCGTGCTCCAAGCGAAGCTGAAGTTGCCAGCAACGGGATAGTATTCGTTGGTATACCAGAACGTGCAATCGTCGGTGGGATCGATGGTCATGCTGCTGTAGTCACCCCAGCGCTTGAACGACTGAGTTTGAACGCCCTGGGCCGCCGGCAATCACCAACGGGCCTGACAGTAGGCCTGAGGGATCGCCTGGCGCTCTGCCAGCGACATAAATGCTGGGTGGTAGTTCTTTCCCGGAAGCGCTGAAGCCCAAAGCTAGATTGCCAACTTTATCCATCGCAACGCTGCCCAGCCAGTAATCGACCGTTGGATCAACGAGAGTGCCTTGCTGCAGGACGGTGGGCGCGGCACCTGGGTTGCGAATCTCGTACCAGCGAACTCCGCCCAAGGCTCCGCCAGCGACTGTGTGGTTGACGACCAGCGATTCGTGGTCACCATAATTACGGTAGGCCAGGCGAAACATTACGCGATCGCTGAGTCCATCGACCTTCTCTCCGGGATTGGGTTCGGGGATGCAAGCCACTGTGGTTGCGCGAGCACATATTTCACTGTACGGCGCAACTGAGATCAGAGATGGACCAGTGAATGTCGAATTGGCGGGATTGGCGAAGTCGGCATGGAATTTAAAAAAGCTTAAATGAGTGGAGTCCGCCAGGCCCATAAAATAATTGGGACTGCCCGCAGGTGGCAGGGAATTGCCGTCCAGGTCTGAAGGCAACAGACTTGAAACCGAGGGTGGCTGCTGGAAGCAGATTGCGGTTGCTGACAATCCTGCAAGCATGGCAGTGCGGTCGAAGGCGCATGCTTCCGCACCGGCGAAACCATGGCCGGGGAAGACGTTGATCGTGTTGTAATAGGCGTCCGGCCAAATTCCGTATTTTGGATAGTCCGGGAAATTCGCTCCAAAATCGAACTCGTAACGGTTATAACTTCCAGTTGCATCGGATGAGGTAGAGACAGCGACGCACTGCTCGCTTTGCGTGAATGTGCTGTTGAATTGCAGTTGTGTGACCATCCAGCGACCGGCGAGATGATCGTAGAGCACGACCGGGTCGCCGCCGTCGGGCGTTTCGAATTCGCAAGGCCCGCCAAAGCCGGTCCAAAGTGTATGGATGGCGGCGGGCGCCATCACTGGTGCGCCTGTACTCTTGTCGTACACCGCGATGGTTAAATTCACGATCTGTACATACTGGTTCGCCCCAGCCGCGCCGTTTGTGTCGGGTGGTACGAAGGCAAAACCAAATATATTGCGAGTATCCTGCGCGCTTTGGCCCTCGAAGTTCACCCCTGCGGTTACGCCCTGCAATCCAACGCTGAGCTGCTGTGCCACTGGGTCAGACTTTCCGCTGCTGAAAGGATCGCGCGTTGCGCGCGGCTCTGGCATCTCCTGGGAGGCCTTCGGAGTGCTGTTGCCATTCCACCAAGCCATGTTGCGCAGCGGGGCCGAGACATCGTGCCGTGCGGCTGTGAGTACGGATGGTCTTGCGGCATGGACGGGCTGGGAGAAAAGCACGAGAGTCAACAGGAAAAAAACCGTGGAGATCGTGCGCTTCATTGGGCCTCCTTGGCGGAATACTCGGATGCGAAAGCAAAGGCGGAGACATCTTAGCCCAGTTCGTGAAAGTCGGCAACAGACGCGGCATTTGGCAGATTTGGCAGAACGCGCTGGTCAGGGTTTGCACAATCGGTTGGCGCAAAGGGCAGATTGCCGCAAAAGGCAGGCGGGATCAGCAGGGAAGATTAGTTGGTTGAGATGGTGAAGTTGACCGTGATCTT
>JAUTWY010000083.1 GCA_030838305.1 Acidobacteriaceae bacterium | reverse complement strand
GTTCTGAATTAGTTTGAAAGCTAGTCGTTGAAAGCAGGGGTTTACAGTCATTGAGAAGTTGTGCGACATTTTGGTGCGGGGAACAGGACTTGAACCTGCACGCCTTTCGGCGCTAGCTCCTAAGGCTAGTGCGTCTGCCAATTCCGCCATCCCCGCTCAAATTACTTTTATGGTATCACTGCTCGGCTGTGGTTTGGGCACGTTTCAAGGCGTCCAGCAGCGGATTGCTTTCAGTCCCTATCGGCGTGAACGTACCGCTGCGCGTATTGTGATTGAAGAGCGGACGGCGCGTCTACTTCTGTTTCACCGCGATGGCCGAGATTTCTACGCGGGCATTATTGACCAGGGCCGCTGCCTGGATGGTCGCGCGCGCTGGCTTTGGATCGGGCATGACGGTCTTGTAGACTTTGTTCATTTCCCCAAACTCACGAATGTCGGCGAGATAGACGGTAACGCTGACGACATCCTTCAGTTCGAAGCCGGCGGCCTTGAGGACTTTCTGAATATTTTCCAGCGTGGCAGTTGTCTCGGGGCCTATGCCTCCGGCGACGAGTTTGGAGGAGTCATCCGTACCTTCCTGGCCTGCGATGTAAACAGTGTTGCCCGCCACGATGCCGTCGTTAAAAGGAAGTCCGCGGGCGGGAGCGAGATTCACCACTTTTCGTTCCTGACAAAACCCACTCCCTGCGTCAGCGCTAATCGCTAGTGCGAACGCGGCAGCACACAGGAACAGGCGAGCTGTTTTCATCTGCATTGTAGTTTTCCTTTCTTCTGTTCTGTAATGATCGGCTCCGCCCCGACGAATAATGGGAGATGAGTCCGCGCACTTTATATACATCCGGAACGAGGAAATGAACAAGTGGCAGGTGGGGCTTAAGCTTATCAATCACACAAGCTACGAAGTTACACGAGGATGGCAAGGGCTCTCTGCACAAGCGTGAATCCGTGCAGCGGTTGCAAGTTGGCGACTGCTCAACCGCTGCAGGCTTTGTCAATCCGCGCTACGCTCAGGCTTAATTCTCCTGCATCAGGCTTGAGGTAGCTAGCAGACCGGCGGCAAGTTCGAGGTCGTGCAGGTCTTCCCGACTGAAGTCCTGAGTATGGCGCGCATCCAGGCCTTTGCGTGAAATCTGAAGGACTCCCATGACCACTGAATGCTGATCCAGAATGGGCACCGACATGAGTTTCTGGATGGGGGCGGGAGACGCTGGAGCGTCGGCGTCGGCTCCGGCGGACTTGATTGTTTCGAAGATGCTGGCGTGTTTTACGCGCGCAAAATTGTTGAAGATCTCCGCTTTCTTGCTTAACGCAGTGTGTGCGGCGACCGCCTTGCTGGAAATCGGAATTGCTCCTGTGGTGCGCAGATACTCAGGAAAAATAAACTTGAGTAGGCCGGCTTCCAGCCTCAACAGTGCGACTTCAGTGTGCTGCACATGAAACACTTTCGCCAGCACCTTGCTCACATCCAGCGGCGTAACGCCTTCGCTCAGCACAGATCCCAGAGGGAGAAGATTTTCCGGGAGAATCATTTCTTCAGTGCCACTGTCTTCCGGCTTGTGGGTCATAGAACACTCTCAAGAATCAATTTTCAACCGGTACAGGTCTCGCACTTTGAACTCCAGTCGATGCCTGTAATGACATCCTACAACCCCTTTCGATTCAGCAAAGTAGCCAACGACCATGACCTTTCGCGGCAAACCTCTCGGAGCGAGAGCAGCCGCCGTGTGTAACTGACTGACATTTTTTGTTAGTGGGAAATGGCTAATGCCCGCGGGCTCGATTCTGCTCGCGCCGCCAGGATTCCCACTGGCATATCTTCCCTTTATCGCTCAAAACTCATTACACTGCTTTTCTATGAGTATTCCTCCACAACCCAATGTCAAGCTGAATAACGCACCCGATTACCGCGAAGCCTACGCTAACAGCGTGCAGATGCGGGTGAATGTCTGGGACTTCTTCATGGTTTTCGGAACCTTGCAACAGCAAACCGAAACTCAAGTAGAGATTCGCAACTTCCAGGGCATTTACCTCAGCCCCCAGCAAGCCAAGGCGCTGCTGGGACTTCTGCAGCAGAATGTTTCCGGTTACGAAAGTGCGTTCGGCGAGATAAAACTGGACCCGCGCATGACTCCGGCCGGGCCGGTACATTAGAACTCACTTGCTGGATATGAGGGAGAACCGGTCTGAGCGCAGTGGTCGCTCGCAATGGACAGGTCACCCAGCCGTGGTGTTTGCGGTCATCTTTGTATTCATTTTTCTGCTGCACGTGCCTCTCTTGCAATTGCCTTACTTCTGGGATGAAGCCGGCCATTACGTTCCGGCGGCACGCGATATCCTGCTTAGCGGGAGTCTGATTCCTCACTCCACACTCTCGAACGCGCACCCGCCGCTGGTTATGGCATGGCTTGCGCTCTGGTGGAAAGTGGTGGGCTATGCCCCTGCGGTGGCGCGGACCGCGATGCTGGTCTTGGCCGCCTTCTCGCTGCTGGGAGTATTTCGTCTGGCAGAACGCGTTGCGAATACAAATGTTGCGATTGCGTCCGCGCTGTGCACGGCGCTGTATCCCGTTTTCTTCGCGCAAAGCTCTTTGGCGCAGGTGGACCTGGCCGCGGCGGGCCTTACTTTCTGGGGACTCTCAGCCTACATCGAGGGTCGATCCGTCACAACGGTGCTGTGGTTTGGGCTCGCGGCTTTGACGAAGGAGACTGCGATCCTTGCTCCACTCTCCCTTGCCGGCTGGGAGGTGGCCGGCTTGCTTGCGCGCAAACCTGCGATGCGCAAGCTATGGCGCGATGGCGACCCGCCGCCGCGGCGCATCGCTTCCCTTCTGCTTCCTGCGTTGCCGCTTGCTCTTTGGTATGCCTATCACTACGCGCAGACTGGATACGTCTTCGGCAATCCCGAGTTTTTTCGCTACAACGTGTCCGCAACGCTGAGTCCTACTCGGTTTCTTCTGGCTCTCGCGATGCGGCTCTGGCAGGTTGCCGGCTATCTCCATTTGTGGGTTCTGACGCTGGCGATGGCGCTAGCCATGTGGATGCTGCCTCCGCTGCAGGATTCGGCCTTGGTGCGTCCGCGTGTCAACCTGGCGGTACAGATGATCTTCTATGTGGTGGTGTTTACTTATGTGGCCGCGATGGCGTTGATTGGGGGCGCGGTCCTCGCCCGCTATATGCTACCGGCGGTTCCACTTGTCATCATACTTTCGGTCTCCACGCTGTGGCGCAGGCTTAATTTTTGGCAGGTGGCTGTGGCGTGTGTCGCGCTGGCTTTCGTGGCGGCCTGGTTCTGGAATCCTCAGTACGGCTTCTCTCCCGAGGATAATCTCGCGTATCGCGACTACGTGGTGCTCCACGAAGATGCCGAGCGCTTTCTGGAAGCTCGTTATCCCATGGCTCGGGTCCTCACGGCGTGGCCCGCTTCAGATGAAATTGTCCGCTCGTGGCTTGGCTATACAACGCGGCCGATGCGCGTGGTGCGTATTGAAGACTTCTCCTTGGAACAAGTGCTTTCCGCCGCCGAGTTTCGCTCGAACTATGAAGTCGCACTGATTTTTTCGACTAAGTATGAACCCGCGCCAGCGCTGTGGAACCGCTGGAGGACTTGGAGTGAATTAAAGACTCGCTTCTTCGGCTTTCATCGCGATCTGCCGCCTGCCGCAGCCGCGCACATTCTCGGCGGGCATATCGTGTTTTCCGAAGAGAAGAAGGGCCAATGGATCGCTGTAATCGAACTGGAGCGTGTCGAAGAAGCACGGACACCCTCAATCCCCGCTTCCGATCGGTTTTCGCAGACTACTTCCCGATAGCGCTTAAGACTGCATCGTTGATGCCGTATACGGTGCCGTCGCTGCCGATCACAGTCGGCGTATAGGCCTCGCCGATGCCTCCAGAAAGCGTGATTACCTCGGACAGTTTGTTGCTGGTCAGGTCCCAGCGGTAGAGCTTGCCGTCTTCGCTGTTTACAATCACCGATTTTGTGAAGGGATCGACCGCTGCGGTATTGATGCACCACTCGCGCACCGCTCCGGGGAAATTTGGGAAGTTGGGATCGGGAGTCACTCCCAATTTCGAGATGACCGTCTTCATGACCTGTGTGGTGGGAATTACCGGGTCGTTCGCACTCGCATTGGGATCAAGGATCGCAATCCGGTTGTGGCCGTCACCCGTGCTTATTCCGGCATAGTTGTTGTACTTGGTCAGCACCAGATACTTCGACGTACCCTGATAGCTGGCAACCAGCGACGCAGCGACGATGGACGCGGTATCATCCCAGCCAAAGCTGCCGGGAATTTTTTGGATTGAGAGATCGCGGTTGAAGTGCAGCAACCAGCCGCGATCATTGTGGTTGGGAAAGGGGTTCTCAAGAACGCCGAAGTACACATCGCCATCGGGCCCCACGGTGAGAGTAGCGCTGCTGCTGTCGCTGAGGGCGGCGTCGAGGCCGGAAGAAGGATCAGTCAAACGAGCGCGGTTGAGCACCCGCAGCGTGGTGCTGTTGAGGACAGCCAGGTATCCGTACCCGAAGTCCCGGCTATCGACCGCGACGTACAGCCTGCTGCTGTCGTTCGACAACGCGGGGGCAGAACTCATCGCGACCTTTGTGATGGCCGGATCGCCACTGATGGCGGCAGCGGAAACCCATGTGCCTCTGCCATCCGGTGCGATGCGGGCCAGACCGCTCTGCAAGCCGATTGGAGTGGAGCCAAGAACCAGGAATCCGAAGAAGATATTCCCGTTGGCGTCGGTGGTCAGGGGCGTATTGATCTGCACATTCTGCTGGTAGACCTGGGGATTCGCCTGGTAGTTCGTCAGCCCGTAAAAATAAAGATGAGCGCTCGTGCCGGTTGCCGAATCTGGACTTCTTCGTACCAGTACCCGGCCAGCGTTGTCAGGAACGAAAAGCTGATCGCCGAAGAGAGTAACTCCAAGACCCGGAATGAAACCGGCGCCGGGCGCCTGATAGCCTGTCTCCTGCGACCAAATGAGGGTGCCGGTTGCACCGTCGTGAGCCTCCACCCGAAAACTATTTGTACCCGTCTTTACCGGCACAATCACGGTATTTGCCGCGGTGACCAGGGGCGAGCCATAGTGGATGAAGATTTCACCGCTCGGAGGATTAAGGTCTACCGGAACATGCCAATGAATCGTGCTCAGTGGTTGTGCCGCGACGGAAGAAACTCCGGTGTGTTGCGCGTCATGTGAGGGAGTGAGCCAGCCAGCGGTTTGCGCCGAGGAATCTTGGGAGAGGAAGGTGCAGTTTAGGCTGATCGCCAGTGCGACAAGCACTCGAGACCGAGTCAATTTCGCCAGATGGCGCATAACATTCCCTCTTGAAAGCTGCTGTGACAGTAAGGTCCAAACGAGGGTAGGTTGTCAAGAAGGTGTAAAAGGTGTAAAAGGAACGTCATTTTTGAGCTCCCGAGCCGTCCGGAACATGGGTTTCATCGTTGCATCAGGTGGCATGAGTAAGTCTTGATGACCAGCCATACTTCTTTCCCCGGATCGAGATGGAGCGCGTCTTTCGCAGCCAGCGTCAGATGCACTTCCATCTCGACTCCACAATTCACGCGTGCGGCGATTTTCATGTCGCGCCTTTCCAGGGAGACGATTTGTCCGGCAATCACGTTGCGGGCGCTCAGTCCCTCAGGCTTCGTGATCGCCAGAAGAATATCGCCCGCACGAATTCCCACGCGCACCAGCGTGCCTGCCTGGGCGCGAATCAAAGGTGTCTCCAGCAGAACGAATGTGCCGTTCTGTTTGCCGGGCAACCGGCAGGTGATCGTGCCACGATCCTGGTGCACCAGCCAAACCGTGGCGTCGAAGATATTTTCAAAGCCCGCCAACTGCGCCACAGATTCCTGGAGCGGAGCGCCTAACACTTCATGCGGCGTTCCCCGCGCGATGATGTGGCCCCGCTCCATCACGAGCACGCGTTCGCCCACCGCAATTACCTCTTCGCGGCTGTGCGTGACATACAAGATGGGTATGCGATGGGCCTGATTCCAACGGCGAAGGTCGTCGATGATTTTCGCCTTGGTCGGGGCGTCCAGAGCTGCAAGTGGCTCATCGAGCAAGAGCACAGATGGGTCGGTCACCAGGGTTCGCGCGAGAGCAACGCGCTGGCGCTCACCGCCTGAGACTTCGGCAGGTCGCTGACGGCCCAAATGTTCGATGCGCAACTCCTGCAGCATCGCCGCCGCTTGCTGCCTGCGGACGGATCGCGGAAGGTGTGCGAGACCGTATTCGGTGTTCTGCTCGACGGTGAGATGTGGGAACAGCGCAAGATCCTGCAAGACATATCCCACGCCGCGTTTGGCCACGGGAACATTGATGCGAGTACTGGCGTCGAACAGGACCCGCTCGTCTATGGTGATGCTTCCTGTCTCTGGAGTTGTCAGTCCGGCAACACAGTCGAGAAGCGTGGTCTTTCCCGATCCCGACGGACCGAACAGCACGGTGAATCCAGGGGGGGCACAAAATTCCACCTCGAGAGAAAAACCGCGTTCGGCGGCGGGAAAGCTCTTGCGGACAAGTGCGCTCAGAGTTCGGTTCGCGGGTTTTTGTGGCTCGGGCGTGGGCATGGACATGGAAGATCGCTTATTTGACTGGGCCCAGTGTCCACAATTTCGGGGTTCTTCGGTTCAAGCCGTAGACCGCGGTCAACACCACGAAGCAGAAGACCAGCAGCAATAGCGCCGTGGCATTTGCCGCAGCATAGTTCGACGCCTGCACTAGATCGTAAATATCAATGGAGACGGTGCGGGTCACACCGGGAATATTGCCACCGATCATGAGCACCACTCCAAACTCGCCCATGGTGTGAGCAAATGCCAAAACTACTCCGGTGACCAGACCTGGGACGGAAAGGGGAATCACTACGCGGAAGAAGGTGCGTAATGGAGAGGCTCCGAGCGTGGCTGATGCTGCCAACAGTTTGCGATCGACTGATGAGAACGCCGCGGTGAAAGGCTGCACGGCGAATGGCAGACTGTAAAGGATCGAGCCGATCACCAAACCGTTGAACGTGAATGCCAGAGTGTGACCGGTGAGCGACTGCCACCAGCGTCCCAGCGGGCTTCGGGAACCGAGCGCCACCAAAACGTAAAATCCGAGAACCGTCGGAGGCAGCACAATCGGCAAAGCGACTATTGCTTCCACCAGGAATTTCCAGCGCCGGCGGGAAAAGGCGATCCAGTAGGCCAGCGGTAAACCGATCACCAGCAGAATCGCAGACACAATCAGCGCGAGTTCTATGGTGAGCCGGAATGACTGCCAATTGATGGACATATGTTCGGACCGCTTTCCTACTTCCGCCTGGCTGACATAAGAATCCGTGGGAAATTGTACAGGCACCAGGCACAGCTCCGCTGCTGCGGATCGGCCAACCACTTTCAAGCTTTTGAACAGCCTGCGGGGCGGGAGAAGTGGAGGGGGCCCGCAGCAAGGTACACAACCCGGCACCTACACCATTACCGTAACTGGCACGCCGGATACACTGAGTCATCCAGCGGCGTCGACCGTGACTCTGATTGTAAGTCCGGAGAGAAGTTGCGGAGCGAGAGCGACGTTGCGGCAGGGGCGTTGCGGGTATGATCATCGCTCATGACTGATTCCCGCCACGACGTCACTATCATCGGCGGCGGCATTGTGGGCCTGGCCGTCGGCCTCGAGATCACGAAGCGCTTTCCCCGCCTTCATCTGCTGCTGCTGGAGAAAGAAAATCGCGTCGGGCAACATCAGAGCAGTCACAACAGCGGCGTCATTCATTCCGGAATCTACTACCAACCTGGCTCGTTGAAAGCAAAGTTATGTGTCGAAGGCGCGCGCGCCATGGTTGAATTCTGCCGCGCGCATGGCATTCCTCATCAAGTCTGCGGGAAAGTGATCGTAGCCACTCACGAGGAGGAATTCGCGGGGCTGGAGGAATTGCGGCGGCGCGGAGAGACCAACGGACTCACGGGGGTGCAATCGATCGGACCGGAGCAGTTGCGAGAGATCGAACCGCACGCCCGCGGGCTGCGCGCTCTGGTCGTGCCCTCCACGGGCATCACGGATTACGGCGCTGTTTGTGCAAAATATGCCGAGCTGATTCGAGCGCAGGGCGGCATCATTCTTACTTCCACCGCAGTGACGGGCCTACGGCAACTCGCAGACGACATTGTTGTGGAGACGAAAGAGTCGACGTTATCCACGACTTATCTTATTAACAGCGCCGGACTATTCAGCGACCGGGTCAGCCGCATGGCCGGCGAAGTGCCAGACGTTATGATCGTTCCCTTTCGCGGCGAGTACTACGATCTCATCCCAGAGCGTGCGCAGTTGGTGCGGGCTCTCATCTATCCCGTCCCCGACCCCCGCTTTCCGTTTCTCGGCGTGCACTTCACGCGTCGGATCGGCGGCAGT
>JAUTWY010000047.1 GCA_030838305.1 Acidobacteriaceae bacterium | reverse complement strand
GCATTGCGTGGTCATCGGCAACGACAGCCTGGTCTATGTCTGTGACCGACAGAGCGACCGGATCCAAGTCTTCGATAAAATGGGAAACTTCAAAAACAACATTTGGATCAAGAGGGACAGCGGCCTTCCAGATAATTGGGGCACCACATGGTGGATCGGCTTTTCTCCCGACCGGGAGCAAAAATACATGTACGTAGACGACGGCGGAGACGAGCAGATCAAGATTCTCGACCATGCCAGCGGAGAAGTTCTCTCAAGCTTCGGGCGTCCTGGTCACCAGGTCGGTGCGTTTACCCATGGCCACACTTTGGCGGTTGATTCCAAAGGCAATGTTTATGTGGCCGAGACAGACTGGGGCAGGAGAGTCCAGAAATTCAAGTCGGTGAAATGATGGTACCTCGGACGCAGGATTCTGACTGGCACCGTCGCGGCGTGACTTTCGCGACGCAGTGGTTGCAATCGTCGAGAATTCGGCGGCGGACTGGAGTTTTGGAAACGGCGAACCGCAGTTTTTAACCGGCGAGCTTGGGTAAGGAGCTGCCAAATGGAAATTCGGAAATGCGAGCGATCCAACCCGTGGGCCGCGAAGGAGGCACATGCCGGTCCCTCTTCGAAACTTCGGTAAGACAGGCGTCCAAATCTCCGCACTCGGTCTGGGCGGCCACCATCTTGGGGTCGCTAAGGACGAAAAGACTGCTATCGATATCGTTCACCGCGCCCTCGACGGTGGCATCACCTTTTACGACAATGCCTGGGAATACTGTCGCGGCAAAACCGAGTCGTGGCTCGGCTTGGGGCTCAAAGGCCGGCGCGACAAGGTCTTCTTGATGACCAAGGTCTGCACCCACGGTCGCGACGCTTCGCTTGCCCTGCAGATGCTCGAGCAGTCGCTGCGCCGGCTGCAGACCGACCACCTCGACCTCTGGCAGATTCACGGCGTAGTTTTTCAGAATGATCCCGAGCTTTTCATTCGTCCCGGCGGCGCCGCCGAAGCCCTGCAAAAAGCCAAGCAACAGGGCAAAGTTCGCTTCGTCGGCTTCACCGGCCATAAGGACCCTGACGTGCATCTCGCCATGCTCAACACCGGATTCCCCTTCGATTCCGTGCAGATGCCGCTGAACCCATTTGATGCCACTTACTTTACGAGCTTCGAGCAGAAAGTCCTGCCCGTTCTCAACCAAAGGGGCATTGCGCCCTTGGGAATGAAGCCTATCAGCGGACATGGGGATCCCGTGCAAATGGGCGTGCTTACTGCCAGTGAAGCGCTGCGCTACGCCATGAGCCTTCCGGTGGCCTGCACCATCTCCGGGGCCGAAGAGCCGCGCATCATCGAGCAGAATCTGGAAATCGCACAAAACTTTGTGCCAATGACTGCTGCCGAAATGCAGGCTCTGCGCGACCGTTGCCGCCAGTATGCGAGAGACGGACGTTTCGAGTTGTATAAAGGTTCCATGAAATTCGATAACCCCGAGGCCCGGCTAGTCCATGACTACCCTCTCGACACGGCGCAGGTCGAGGTCAAAGAGATGATCAAAGAAGCGGACAACACGGGCCACGCGTGGCCTCAGGTATAGGGAAAGGCGCAGTCATGCAAGACAATTTCCAAGCCGGACCTGAGGTAAGCCGCCGAGGCTTCCTGAAAGGTGCCGCGATCGCAGGAGTTTCCGCCGTGATTCCAGCTGACAAGATCCCTACCGCAGTTGAAATCAAAGACGAATCCGCCCTCGGCAACTTCCAGGCGCCAAAGCGTCCTCTGGGCAAGACCGGCCTGCAATGCTCGATCCTGGGCATGGGTGGCTTCCATCTCGCCACCGTTGCAGATCAGACTGAAATCAACAATATGGTTGCCAAGGCGACGGACCATGGCATCAACATCTTTGACAATGCCTGGGAATATCTAAATGGGCTCAGCGAAGAGCGGCTTGGGGTCGCTCTCAGAGGAAGACGAGACAGTGTCATCGTTATGAGCAGCGTCTGTACACATGGGCGCAAACAGGATGTCGCTATGCGCATGCTGGAGGAATCGCTTGTGCGCCTCCAGACCGACCATCTCGATGTCTGGCAGATTCACGAGGTTATTTACCACAACGACCCCGAACTTATTTACCTGCACGATGGAGTTCTCGAAGCCCTTACCAAGGCGAAACAGCAGGGCAAGGTGCGCTTCGTCGGCTTCGATGGGCACAAGCACCCGGCGATTCACCTGGAGATGCTCAACCGCGGCTATGCTTTCGATACGGTCCAGATGCCTCTCAATCCGCTGGACCCAAACTTCCGTAGTTTTGAGCGGAACGTTCTGCCTGTCGCCAACGAGCGCGGAATCGCGGTCCTAGGAATGAAGAGCATGGGCGGTTCCGGCGAGCTCATCTCGAAAGGCGCCTTTCTCCCCTCCCAAGCCCTCACCTACGCCATGAGCCTTCCCGTTGCCACAACTATCAGCGGCATGGATTCCATGGGAGTCCTCGACCAAAATCTAACGATCCTGCGCGCCTTCAAGCCGCTATCCGCCGACGCCATGCAACTGCTTCGGGATCACGGCAAACAATTCGATGACGGCCGGTACGAACTATATAAAAGCACAATCAAGTACGACCGGGATCTTGGTCGCAGCCAGCACGGTTACCCCTCATCTGCTGAACTTCCCGTTTGAGCGTACGAGGATTGGTAGGCGGAACCACGCTCGGCGCCGACTTCGGTGATTGTCAATCAGGCGTTCGTCGAAAAATATCTTGGTAAGGAGAATCCGCCCGCGAAGCAATTTGGCGAATCGGAGGGAGACGCGAACGGCCCGCAGAATCCTGGCTACGAGATCATCGGCGTGGTGCGCGACACGAAATACAACAGCAATCAGTTGGTTCAATCGGCTCGCGTCACGATAACAATCTGTGACGTAAGCGTTCGATGCACGGGACATTTATTTGCAATTTCTAGCAGCTTTGATCGCTGTCCATTTGTCAATGATCCACTTAAGTGGAGGTCCAGATCAATCCGATCCAACATGCCATCCCTGGTTTCGCACTCGGCGCAATCGAAAGCATGGATCTTCGAGTGTCGCAGATTGACAGCAACCTCCTCGAGCGGCCATCGTTTCCGACGGGCGTACATCCCTACTATGATCGACGTGCAGGCTCC
>JAUTWY010000037.1 GCA_030838305.1 Acidobacteriaceae bacterium | reverse complement strand
CATCCTGCGTGATTCTAAGTGCACGGAGTGTGGCAAGGAGCTGGGGAAGGGCGATTTCCTCTTCATGGAAGGCAAACATCCGGTTTGCCTAAGTTGCGCCGATTTCGATCATCTGATTTACCTCCCTCGAGGCGATGCCGCCCTCACGCGTCGTGCTAAGAAGTACAGCGCACTGTCAGCCATTGTTGTTCGTTTCAGCAGATCACGTGGACGGTACGAACGCAAAGGCATCTTGGTTGAGGAGGCTGCCCTGGAGCGCGCCGAACAAGAATGCCTTGCGGATGCCCAGCAGCGTGCGCGACGCCGCGAACGGGACGAGGTGCGGCGCGCTGAGGATGACCGCAAGCTCGCGGCGCACATTGCAGAAGCAATTCTGAAACTGTTTCCTGGTTGTCCTCCGGGAGAAGCGCGAGTTGTCGCAGCACACACGGCGTTGCGGGGCAGCGGTCGGGTGGGTCGCACGTCCGCCGGGCGAGGTCTCGAAACGGAGGCTTTGACCGCCGCTGTGATTGCGGCCATCCGCCACCGTCACACGCGATACGATGAGCTGCTTATGAGCGGCTACAGCCGAACTGACGCCCGTGACTCTATTCATGAGGCCGTTGATCAGGTGATCGAACGTTGGCGACACCCCTCTGTATCCCCCTAATGGCGAACTTAAGTGCTTCTTGCTTCATGCGAGTCGCCGCGACGGTAAAGGAATTGCGCCGCAGTTTGTTTTTGTCTAGGCCCAGTGCTGTAGCTCCGGAACTTCTTAATTGCGGCGAAGTCGGCGTCTCGTCAGGAAATCAAGCACTGACGAGATGCGCGTGTACCGATCCTCGAACCGATAACTTCTAACTTCCTGTTTGCCCGTAATCCGCCCGCAATCGTCAGGCTCCAAATGGAGCGGTCTTACGGTGGGAGCCCGATGCGACGCACCAGATCGGCAAAACGCGGGTCAGACCGGAGCGGGTCCCAGAGTGGCTCCACTTTAAGGTAGCTGAGACGACTGGTGCGCTCCTCGTAAGCCTTTTCGAGCCACGCGAAGGCCTGATCCTTCTCACCGAGCCCGGCATAAACAGCTGCAAAAGAAACGGCAGGTGTATACCTCTCCTTCGAGGTAGCCTCAAGCTGATCGAGTATGCGCAGAGCCTGACTTCGCTCACCCAACCGCGCATGCGCGTGCCCCAGAAGAGCAAGGGACATGGCCCTGCCTCGGCTCAATGCGTAGTACGTTTCCAGCGTAGGCAGACCTTCTCGGTACATCGCTTTTGAGATATACACTTCCCCCAGCGTCGCGTATGAAATGGCAAAGTTCGGATCCAGCTCCAACGTCTTATGGGACTGCTCGATAGCTTGGTCAAATTGCCTTGCGAGGTAAAGCTGTACAGTCAAGCTATGGCTGACAGCAGGTGAAGCGGGATCGAGATCAAGGGAGCGTTTCGCCACTGCCAAGGCTTCCTCCGACTGTCCGAGAGAGCTGAGATAGAAAGGATAAAAGGTGTGGGCCCTGGAATAAGCCGGATTTAGCGTGAGGGCTCGCTCAAAATGATTTCCTGCGGCCGCCCAATCCCAATCGTACATGTAGCTGACGTAGCCCAGGGAGACGTGGGCTTCGCCTAGGTGGTTGTCAATCTCGAGCGCCCTCGCGGCTGCGGCCTTCGCTTTCGGCATAGCTTCCCGCGGAGGAACCACGTCGAAAAACGAAAAATAAGTGTAGGTGTCGGCCAAACCCACGTAAGCCAGCGCGTAAGTCGGGTCTTTGGCGGCAGCCAGCTGGAAGTATTCAATGGCTTTTTGGAATCCTTCCATCGACCGCTTGTTCCAGTGGTAGCGGCCCTTCAGGTAAAGCTGGTAAGCACCTGGGTTAATCGGGTGGCTGTTTGCCAATCGCGCCTGCTCCTGCGCAGTGAGTTTCACGCGAATCTCGCCGACGATGGCGCGCGTGACCTCTTCTTGCATGGACAGCACGTCACGCAGATCGCGCTCATAACTGGCCGCCCAGAGATGATGATCCGTCGGTGCCTCAATCAACTGTGCGCTGATCCGCACTCGGCCGCCCACCCACATCACAGCGCCTTCGACCACGGCATCCACGTGCAGCTCCCGAGCGATCTCCGGCAGGGACTTCTTCGTTCCCTTGTACCGCATCGCCGACGTTCGAGAGATAACCTTCAACGCGCTGATCTGGGTCAGATTGGTGATGAGCTGGTCAGTCATCCCGTCAGTGAAATATTCCTCCTCGGGATCCTTGGAAAGGTTTTCCAATGGAAGTACAACAAGAGATTGAATCTTTGGGCTGCTCGGCTCCCCGAGCAAGTTCTGCGCATCATGCAAACCCACCGCGCTGATAAAACGGTAGCCCCGACGAGGCAAGGTCTCGACATAGTTTGGCTTTTCGGCCGAATCGCTCAGCGCGTCCCTGAGTTTGTTCACCGCAGCATTGAGGCCATGGTCGAAGTCTACAAACGTATCCGTTGGCCATAGCCTCGCGCGTAATTCCTCGCGCGTTACTAGCTGGCCGGGACACTCCAGCAGCATCGCCAGGACTTCGAACGGTTGCCCCACCAGCTTGAGCTTCACCCCGTGCTTGCGAAGTTCCCCGGCTCGAAAGTCCGCCTCGAATGGACCGAAGCGGACCACTGTTTTTGATGAAATGCTTTTCTCTATTTGCGTAGCCCTGCGTGACCCAGATTCTAGCACCTGACCATGAAGCGTGGAAGCATGTGCCAGCCGCCGTGCCCGCAAGGCCTTGTTTTTTCCATCCGTTCCCAGATGACCCCCAATGGGCCAAGAAATGAGGCCCTTTGCATTGAAGTAGCCGGCAGCTGGCTGCCAAGATTGAGCCCGTTAAACAACCCGATGGAGTCGAATAGACGGGTCGATAAAAGAGGAGAACCGCAACGGAGTTAATTCGAAGAGCAATGAAGTTGAGAAGACTTGAAAAAAGGAGATACAAACCTATGGGCAACATGAAGACTAAAGTAGTTCTAGCAACCCTAGTTGCTGTCGCGGCCATGATCGGTCTGGGGGCCGCCTTCCCTGGCGGCACCGTGCCCAAAGTGCACGCTCAGGAAGAGGATCTGCAAGCCTGTAGCGCTAAAACGCTCAACGGCACATACGCCTTAACGTTTAGTGGATTTAGCACAAGAGGTCCTGTCCCTGCTGCGATCAACGACTTCACTCCTGTGGCCGGCGGCGGCCTCGTGACCTTTGACGGAAACGGAAATCTCTCCGCCTCGGAGACCGTAAGCGTTGGTGGCCTAATCTCGCCAGTGAATGTTCCGGGCACCTACACCGTAAATTCTGACTGCACGGGTACTTTCATCACGACCCCAAATGCGCACCTGAATCTTGTGATCCTCCGTAAGGGGAGGGAGATCCAGGCCGTCAACACAGTTTCCGGCAACGTTATTCTCGACAACTTTGTAAAACAGTAGGTGCAAAAGTGGGTGGCGCACCCTAATCCAGTAGACACCTCCTGGGTGGCCGCTCTTCTCTTGGCGCGTACTCGGTGCGATAACTCCTGGATCGTCGGCAAACAGGAAGTGACCGAATTATTTCCTGTTTGTCGGCAACCCTTGCCTTGGGATTACTTCAGGGTTGCCCGTTAATCAGGGCTGTGCCGATATACTTGAGAAATGGAATCGCCGAAATACATTCCGAGCGACGCTCTGGATGCGTTCGAGCGACAGGGCTACGAACTCGTCTTGAAGCTCGCGCTGCCCGCCGCGACTGAAGTCGTAGCTAAAACTGCTAGGGCGCGGGCCGCACGGGCTGCAGTTGATTCCAGTTTCCCGAGAGTTGGCCGTTCGGGTTGAAGTTCGGATTATCACTCATGATGTATTCGTTAGATCCGTTCAACCAGGCGTGATCATATAGGTTGCTGAGT
>JAUTWY010000005.1 GCA_030838305.1 Acidobacteriaceae bacterium | reverse complement strand
TTCGACGGCTTGAATTTCCGCCGATTCGAACAAGCCAGCGACGGCTCGCTCACGATCGGTCCCGTGCGAGCACTTTTGGCGGACGCACAAGGAAATCTGTGGATCCTATTGCAAAACACCAAGCTCCTTCGCTACCACGATGGAACATTTGACTTCATCCGCGGCGAGGCTGAGAACGGCGTCACCGCAATGGCTCTGGGAGCGAAGGGTGGAATTGTGCTCTCATCACTCACCATGGGCGCGCTTACTTATGATGGCAAACAATTTCTAGCCGCGTTGCCAGCGCCTTTGTTCGCTAATCCTGCAGGCCTGCCGCAAGGGGAAACTCCTGACCAACGAAATACTCGCCTCAGTTGGTCCCCCGGCATTATCCCTGACCGCTTGGCCGTACCGACGTCGGCGGTGATTTCTATAGCGGCGACTACTGACGGCAAGATTTGGCTGGGGACACAGGATAGAGGGCTGTTGTACCTCCGGGGAGGGCGCATTTACGCGGCGACAAAGGATTTACTCCATCTGAAAATCAACTGCCTTCTGCCGCTGGAGAACTCTGAGTTGTGGGTCGGAACGAGTGAAGGCGTGTGGCGCTGGAATGGAACCGATCTTACCCGCGCCCGTGTCCCATCATCTCTCCTGCATATCGATGTGCTTTCCATGATTCGAGATCGGGAGTCGAACACCTGGGTGGGCACGAACAACGGACTCCTGTGCTTCACCAGCAGCGGAGTTTCTCTCTTTGCCAGGGAAGTTCCGGCAACTGGCGGGCCCGCGACTGCGCTCTTCGAAGATCGAGAGGGGAATCTGTGGGTTGGCAGCCCACGGGGCATCGAGCGTTTGCGCCAAAGCGCGTTCATTACCTATCCCGTGGCGGGCTTGCAACCGGAAAGCAGCGGACCGGTTTACGTGGATCAGGACGGGCGCACATGGTTCGCGCCGGTTGCAGGCGGGTTACATTGGCTGAAGGGTGAAAAAAGAGGCAGCGTGACAAGCCAAGGGTTGGACCGGGATGTAGTCTATTCGATCGCCGGAAGCAGTAAGGAACTCTGGATCGGCCGGCAGCGAGGCGGACTGACGCGTCTCCAGTACAGCCACGGCAGCACCAAAGTTCAGACCTACACTGAAACCGATGGACTTGCTCAAAACAGTGTTTATTCTGTCTATCAGAGCCGCGACGGGACGGTCTGGGCCGGGACTCTCAGCAGAGGAGTGAGCAGGTTCGACGGCCGGCGATTCATTACTTACACCAGCACAAGCGGTCTTGCTTCCGACAGCGTTGCTTCGATTCTGGAGACGCGCGACGGTACCATTTGGTTTGGCACTTCGAATGGGCTGAGTTCCTTATCAAACGGGCAGTGGAGAACATATACAACAAGAGATGGTTTGCCTGCCGAGGACGTTAACTGCCTCTTCGAGGATTCGTCAGGGACATTATGGACCGGAACATCGAAGGGTCTGGCGTTTCTTGGCTCCGGCCGTGCTCAGATTCCTCGAAACCTTCCGGCGTTATTACGCGGACGCATACTGGGCATTGCAGAAGACAAGACTGGATGGCTTTGGATTGCCACCGCAGATCGCGTTCTGCGCGTGCAACATGACAAAATGGCTTCCGGCGCGCTTGGAGCCACCGATCTTCGAGAGTTTGGCAGGGAAGATGGTGTGCGCAGCACCGAAGGGGTGAAGAGAAGCAGGTTGGTGGTTTCAGATCCCGCGGGAAGAGTATGGTTTTCGCTGAGCCAGGGACTATCAGTGATCGATCCGTCTCACCTCACGGACAGTTCGGCGCCCGCTCTCACTCATATTGAGGAGCTTTCCGTTGATGGCCGTCAGATGGAAATCCGGGACTTGGTGCGCATTCCTGCTTCGCCCAAAAGAATCACTCTTACTTACACAGGTCTGAGTCTTGCAGACCCTGAGCGGGTTCGCTTTCGATATTTTCTCGAAAGTTTCGATCGCGCCTGGAGTGAGCCGGTTGCAACCCGAGAAGCCGTTTACACAAACCTGGGCGCAGGCTTCTATCGTTTTCGCGTGGTGGCGAGCAATAGCGACAGCCTGTGGAATGGCTCAGAAACTTCCCTTCAATTCGAAATCGAACCCCTATTCTGGCAGACCGGGTGGTTCCGGATCACTTGCGTGGCTCTGATTCTTCTTTCGGTGTGGTCCGTTCACCGCTACCGTTTGTATCACCTCATCAATCAATTCAATCTGCGCCTGGAAGAGCGGGTGAACGAGCGGACGCGGATTGCGCGGGATTTGCACGATACGCTGCTGCAAAGTTTTCATGGATTGTTGCTGCGGTTTCAGACGGCATCCGAGCTGTTCCCGACGCGTCCGGCCGAAGCGAAACAAACGCTCGACAGCGCCATCGAGCAGGCCGCGCAAGCGATTACCGAAGGGCGGGATGCGGTACAGGGGCTGCGTTCATCGACGGCGGTGACCAACGACCTCGCGTTGGCGGTAACCACTTTGGGAGAAGAACTCGCGGGCGGCGAAACGAACCCGAATGCTGCCGAGTTTCATGTGGGGGTGGAAGGCACGCCGCGAGACCTGCGCCCGATATTGCGAGACGAAGTCTACCGGATTGCAGGAGAGGCACTGCGCAATGCGTTTCGCCACGCAGAGGCACGGCGGGTCGAAGTGGAGATTCGGCATGACGAACGGGAGTTTCGGCTGCGGGTGCGGGACGATGGTAAGGGGATTGACTCGAAGCTTCTGAATGATCATGAGCGGCCCGGACACTACGGCATGCGCGGGATGCGCGAGCGTGCCAAGCTTTTGGGCGGTAAGCTGACAGTGTGGAGTGAGGCGCAGACTGGGACGGAAGTGGAGCTGAGCATTCCTGGCGCGAATGCTTACGCGACGCCCGATGGCCGCAGGCGTTCGTGGTTGGCGGAGAAGTTCGCGGTGGAGAAAGACACGGAGAGGAAGTCATGAGCGCGGAGGCCGGGCCGATTCGGATTCTGGCGGTTGACGATCATCCGGTCGTTCGCCAAGGGATTGCGGGGCTCGTTGCTGTTCATTCGGACATGAGCGTAGTCGCCGAAGCGTCGAATGGGCGGGAAGCGATCCAGCAGTTCCGTGCGCACCATCCGGACGTCACGCTGATGGACTTGCAGATGCCGGAAATGGGAGGGCTCGATGCGATGATCGCGATTCGCGGAGAATTTCCCGAGGCGCGAATCATCATGCTGACGACTTATGCCGGCGACGCGCAGATTCTGCGGGCGCTCAAAGCCGGCGCGCGGGCCTACCTGCTGAAGAATAGCTTGCACAAGGAACTTCTGGAAACGATCCGCGCGGTGCATGCCGGGAAAAAGGCGCTTTCTGCCGAGGCTTCCTACCAGCTCGCCGAGCATGCCACCGATGACGCGCTGACCCCGGCAGAAGTGCGCGTCTTGCGTCTGATTGGCGAAGGGAATGCCAACAAAGAGATTGCCGCGCAACTCTCCATCAGCGAAGAAACCGTCAAGGGCCAAGTCAGAAACATCCTCTCCAAACTGGGCGCCAACGACCGAACCCACGCCGC
>JAUTWY010000620.1 GCA_030838305.1 Acidobacteriaceae bacterium | reverse complement strand
AGATTTGCAGCCTGCAATGTGTAGTGGCGGTCGCTATAGAGGAACTGGGGCATCCAGACTTGAATGCCCCCCAGAGAAAATGTCATGGCTGCCATGCCCAGCGTGGCTGTCAAGAAGGCTGAATTGCGCGCCAAACCGACCACCGTACTGCGCTCCGGAGTGGCTTTGAGTGAATCGAACTGGCCGCGTTCCGGCTCTTTGAGAAACAGAACCGCAATTGCCAGCAGGAATCCGGGAGTTGCCGCGACATAAAATGGAAAACGCCAGCCATGCTGGGGAGCCAGATATCCTCCCAACAAATATCCTGCCGCGGAACCCACGGGAATCGCCAGATAGAACACACCCAGGATCCGGCCTCGTTTGCCTTCCGCAAACAGGTCCGCGACGAAGGTAGGGGCAATGGTGACAAAGGTAGCTTCGCCGATGCCGACCAGTGTGTGCCGAATAAGCAACTCTGTATAGGTATGCGTTACCGCTGTCAGCAGGGTCAGCGCACTCCAGAAAATTGCGCCGAACGCGATGATCAACTTCCGCGAGTAACGGTCTGCCAACGGGCCGACGAATGGCGCCGCCACCATGTAGAAACCGAGAAAAGCGCTGGTGAGATAGGCTATTTGGCTGTAGGTAAGATGAAATTCCTCCTGCACCAGCGGCTGTACCGCGAAAAGGACGTTGCGGTCCGCGTAATTCAGCAGATTGAGTGCCGTGAGCACGATCAATGCGGTGCGCGGTTGGAGTTTTGTGGAAGTCACGAGATCGAGCGAATATAACATGGCGGCATTGCGGGAGACCGGCAGGCGCGATGAGCAATTGACTCAGGCGACATTTGTCGCTACAATAGACGACAAATGGTAAATGAGTTGCGAGCAGTGGTGAAGGAACTTGGCGGTCGAAGCGTTCTGGGAAGAAACCTGGCCAGCCAGCGCGATCTCAGCGATGCGATCCGCGAAGGATTCCCTCCGGCGGTGGTCGAAGAGCTGATGCGGGCTTCCAGCCTGACGCTTAAGGAGTTGGCGGATGCTCTCGATCTGTCACCGCGCAGCCTGCAACGGCGGCGGCGCAGCGGCCGACTGGCGCGTTTCGAATCCGATCGCCTCTACCGCATGGCCCGCATCGTCGCCTTAGCTCAACAGAGTCTGGGCGACCGTGAAAGTGCGGCGCTCTGGCTGAAGCGACCGAATCGAGCCTTAGGGAACGTCGCTCCCCTCAGCTCGATGGACACGGAATTGGGGGCCCGCCAGGTCGAGAATGTGCTGGGACGCATCGCCTACGGCGGAATCAGTTGACTCGAATCTACCGCGTGCTGCGCAAAGCGTTCGCGCGTGCGCCATTCGACGGTGAAGGGGCCTATCGCTACGGCGGCCGCTGGTCGAGCGTAGGCACCCGCCTCTGTTACACCTCCGAACATCAGTCTCTGGCAATGCTGGAATATTTTGTCCATCTCGACGCCGATGACGCACCGCCCGACTTGGTTCTAGCTACGGCGGAAATTCCGGACGACCTGCCCAGGAAACTTGTTAAAGGGGAAGAACTTCCATCCCACTGGCGCCGGTCCCCTCCACCGCCTGAACTGGCCGCCTTCGGAGATGATTTCGTCCAAGAGGCCGAGCGCTGCGTCTTAATTGTTCCTTCCGCGCTGGCGCCGAATGAAAGCAACTGGCTCCTGAATCCACAGCATGCCAGCTTCCGCAGGATTGTTGTCTCTGGGCTTGAACCGCTGAGTTACGACCCCAGAATGTTCGGCGCTCGACGCCTAGGACGGCGCAAGCCCTGACCCGCTTTCGGTCACTTACTTCTTGCTTCGCGTTCTCGGCCATCTCGCCACCACCGTGGTCGAGATCCCTCCTCGCGGACGGAAATCTCCCTTCACTTCCGCCCACACCGGCTTCGCCCAACGCACCACGTCTTCGAGCACGCGGTTTACAATGTTTTCCTGGAAGATCCCCAAGTTGCGGTAGGAATGCAAATATTCCTTGTACGATTTCAGTTCAAGGCAAGCTTTGTCGGGCTGGTAGCGCAGCGTAATCACACCAAAATCGGGCAGGCCGGTCTTCGGACAAACAGAAGTAAACTCCGGATCGTCTATCACAATCTCGTATCCTGGGAACTGATTCGGCCAGGTTTCAATTTCAGGAAATTCGGCGTCCAGTCCGGCGGCGGCGTGCTGGGGAGTGTAGCGGGGTGGTTTTGACATACAGATCATTGTAGCGGTTGACTCGGAACCTGCGGAACGGATGCCCTCGAGCATCCGTCACGCGTGAGCGGCATCTAACCATGCAATGGCTCGGGGAGACATAGATTTTTTTGCCGAGGGCCTGAGTGGTAAATTAAAGCTTGCAGTTGTCTTCGCGTCACTCTGAAAGATAAACAGTTGGCAACAAACCATAATTCGAATGGGCGACCCGCCTCGCGCCACGGGCGTACGTGGCTGGCGGTGGGAGTGATTGCGGTACTCGCCTTGGTCCCGCTATTCACACGCCAGGGACCTATGCGCATCCGTACCACCACAGTTGAACGAGGCTCAATCCGGAGTCTGATTACCACCAACGGCAAAGTCGAGCCAATCCGGAATTTCGAAGCGCACTCCCTGGTTCCCACTACCGTGAAACGTCTGCTCGTCAAAGAGGGAGATCATGTACGCAAGGGGCAACTCCTATTGCAGCTTGACGACGCCGACCTTCGCAGCCAGGCAGCCCGCGCTCAGGCCCACATTCGGGCAGCTCAAGCCGACGAAGCCGACCTGAGCACCGGCGGTACGCGCGAAGAAATGCTTACGCTCGATTCTCAACTCATCAAAGCCCATAGCGCGCGGGATGCCGCTCAGCGCAATCTGGACGCCATGCGTCGCTTAAGCCAGCAAGGCGCAGCTTCCGCGGGCGAGGTCAAACAGGCGGAGGACGATTTGCAACGCACTCAGGCCGACGTCACGTTGCTTGAGCAAAAAAAGAAAGATCGCTATTCCCAAACCGAAGTGGCCAAAGTTCGAGCCCAAGGAGCAGAGGCGCAAGCCACCTACGATGCCGCCGAAAACGCCCTGCAAAAATCCAGCGTGCGCGCTCCCTTCGAGGGAATCGTCTACACGCTTCCGGTGAAGCAAGGCGCCTATGTACAGACCGGAGATTTGCTGTTGCAGGTAGGCGATCTTTCCCGGATGCTGGTGCGCACCTTCGTCGACGAACCTGAAATCGGCCGGCTCGTTCCCGGACAAAGAATCGAAGTCACTTGGGACGCTTTGCCCGATCGCGTCTGGAAGGGTTCTGTTATCACCATTCCTTCCACCGTCAAGCTGCGCGGATCCCGCAACGTCGGCGAGGTAACCTGCACCGTCGACAACCGTGACCTGCGCCTGTTACCCAACGTTAACGTCGGCGTCACCGTCATCACCGCCGAGCACAGTGGCGTGCTTACCGTCCGTCGCGAAGCGGTCCGCATGGACGACACCAAGCCTTACGTTTACCAAGTCGAGGATGGAGTTCTCAGGCGTCGCGAAGTGCAGGTCTCCCTGCAGAATCTCACGCGAGTCGAAATCACCGCCGGTCTTCGTGAAAATTCCGTCGTAGCCTTATCCTCGGTCGATACCAAGCCTCTCGTCGAAAACGCCCACGTGAAGGTCGTCCCCTAGCAAATGGGACGGATCACGACTAACGCCGGTGCTACGCTCGCGAACGGTTGTGTTTGTCGCCACGCAACAATGGCGCGCCTGACTCGCTTCCTAATCGGGGCTTCCGTAATCCTCTCCACCCTCATCGCACACGCTACGGACTCTCCCGAGAATCTTCTCGCTGCCGGACGCGTCGATCAGGCTCTCGAAATTATCGAACAGCAAATCCGGACCTCTCCCGCCGCTGAAAGCTACAATCTGCTCTGCCGCGCTCATTTCGAAGTCGGGGCTTGGGACGCGGGAATTCCCGCCTGCGAAAAAGCTATCGCGCTGGCTCCCGGTAACGATATCTATCATCTCTGGCTGGGGCGCATTTATGGAGAGAAAGCGGCCCATGCCGGTTTTCTGAGCGCCGCTGGCCTCGCCAAAAAATGTCGCACCGAGTTCGAACGTGCCGTCCAGCTAGCTCCCAGCAACTGGGAGGCCCGCGCCGATCTCGCCGAGTTCTATCTGGAAGCTCCCGGTGTTGTCGGGGGTGGAAAAGACAAAGCGCGGGCCCAGGCGGCCCTTATCGCTCCCCTGAATCCAGGCATGGCTCATTGGGTGAAGGGACGCATCTTCGAGAAAAACAAGGATCCTGACGACGCCGAGCAGGAGTATCGCGTTGCTATTGAGACCAGCCATGGTGGCGCGCGCGCCTGGTTGAATCTGGCCGGCTTCTACCATCACACGAATCGTCTCCGAGAGATGGATCAGGCTCTACACACGCTAGAGTCGAGCACGCTCGATCATCCCGGAGCGTTAGTCGACGGCGCCAGCATTTTGCTGCGGACTGGCCGCGACTATCCGATGGCGGTCCGCCTTCTGCGCCGCTATCTTGCTTCTTCCACGGTCGAAGAAGCTCCCGTATTTAAGGCCCGCTGCATGCTCGGCGAAGCGTTAGAAAAGCAAGGTGACCGCGGCGCCGCCGCTGGGGAATATCGCACCGCCCTCGCCCTGGCACATAGCTATCGTCCCGCGCAGGAGGGACTAAAGCGTGTGACCCGTTAGGAGCTTGGCTACGTCTTGGTCAGGAGATTTGCGATCCGGCCGACGTAATGCGGCGAAGCAGATCGGTTGCCTTCATTCGCCGGCAGTGTTCCTCAAAGTTCGGACGCGGTCCCTTCCAGCGCAATTCCTCGACTGTTTCAAAAACCGGCACATCCAATCGCAGCGTCGCCAGAGTACGAAATAACAGTGCATCGTTCCATGCATTGAACAGAGATTCCGACAGCACGCGCGCCTTCCGAATGGAGGGATGCCATTGTCTCCAATCTTTCGGGATCTCTTCGAGATGGGGATACTTCGAAAACGTCAACGCCGCTGCCTTAACGCCCCAGCCAGACACTCCCGGAAAGCCATCCGCACTGTCGCCGACCACAGCCAGGTAGTCGGGAATCGACTGCGGATTCACTCCGAACTTCGCTACGACTCCGGCTTCATCGCGCACAATGTCGCGTCTGCGATCCAGTTGAACGATTCGTGAGCCCACCACGCATTGAGCCAAGTCTTTGTCCGGCGTACAAATGATTACCTGACGCACCCGGTCGTCCTTGGCGGCTTTAGCCGCGGCAGATGCAAGCGCATCGTCCGCCTCGTAATACACCATGGGCCACACCACCACTCCCATAGCCGCCAATGCCACCTCGAGGATAGGGAATTGAGAGAGCAACTCCTCGGGCACACCTTCGCTGGTCTTGTATCCGTGATACAGGTCGTTGCGAAACGACTCCACCACATGATCGGTTGCCACCCCAATGTAAGTTGCGCCGCGCTCGATCATGGACAAAACGGAAGTCAGCACGCCCCGTACGGCACCAATTTCCTGACCGTTCACGTCTACGGACGGGGGTACGGCAAAAAAATGCCGGAACAATTCATAGGTCCCATCAATCAGATAAACGTCCATGGGTCTTCGCTCAATTTTCCTGCAGGCGATGTTATAGGATCAGGCGAGCCAGCAATGTAGGAAATAAACCATGACATCAGTCCGAATGGACAAATGGCTGTGGGCCGCGAGATTCTTCAAAACGCGGTCGCTAGCCGCTCGCGCCTGCGACCTTGGGCGGATACAGTGCAATGGCCAGCCCGCCAAGCCCGCCCGTGAGGTACGCATTGGAGATATGTTGCGCGTAAGCACCGCCGGCGGGGACTTCGAAATAGAAGTCCTGCTGCTCAGCGAAGTGCGCGGCGCGGCCTCGGTCGCGCAAACCCTCTACCGGGAGACCGAAGCCAGCCGCGAGATTCGCCAGAAAGTAGCAGCCGAGCGTAAAGCCATGAAGCAGTTCGAAGAGTTACCTGCAGGCCGGCCGTCGAAACGCGATCGCCGGAGAATCATCCAGTTCCGCGGCAGGTCTTGACCGTGCGGGAGCATGACGGGCAATAGCGGCTGTACTACTTATTAGTGCTCGCCGGCAACGTGCTTTCGTCCGACGTAGCCGGCTCGTTCTTTCATGGGTATCTTTTCGCAGCGGCACTACTTTCGTCGGCACTCCTGATGGCTTCCACTTTCGCCAGTTCCGGTTTTTTCTTATCGGCAGGCTTGACCCCGTGAATGTTGACCGCTTGTTCCAGTTGGATCATGAGACTGCGAAGGTTCTCCTCGCCGGCATCCAAGACCTTGCGCATTTCTGAGCTCGCGGTCATAGCTTGCTCATAGGCATCCCGAGCTTTGGTAAGAAGCGGAAGCTGTTCAATGAATGCGGTAGCGCTCCTGGTGAACTCGTTCAGCGCTTCTGTATACGTCGTCATGTTAGGTGACGACGATGGCTGATAATGGCCTTCGGCAACAAGCTTCTGGGGACCAGTTGTGTGATCCCATTTTTCGAACCGGCTGTCGATTAAAGACCCGTCGCCGAGTGACTCCGGCGTCTGCTTCGACCCGAATTCGGGCTGCACGCCCATTTCATCCTCTTGCTTCTTCCACATTGCTTCACTCCTTAATGTCTTGACTCTGACGGGGCGGCGGCAGAGTAGATTATGAACTTGCAGGGCAACAAGATCAAACGTCACCCGACTTGCAGGACATGGCGCGGCTTGGGAAATTCATTCGCTGTTGAACAAAACGATTGAACACAGCTTTTCCTGCCTCACTTCTTAAGTTGTTGAAAATATGGAGCGGGAGACCGGGATCGAACCTGCGACATCCAGCTTGGGAAGCCCCGTTCTACTTCTCCGGAATTCACAAGTTCTTTCAAATTCAGTCGGTTGCCAATAATGGCAATCATTTTAATCTTTTACGTCCTTCGCATCCCTCGCATGAGCCGCACGGCACGCCTCTCTTGAGCAGGTTTTCATACTTTTATGGACAGTATGAAATTTCGTGTGCGCCTTCCTCTGAAAAGCTGTCGTGGTGGTACGTCGATGATGAAGAGAAAAACTGGAGCGGGAGACGGGGATCGAACCCGCAACCAACGGCTTGGGAAGCCGCTACTCTACCATTGAGCTACTCCCGCTCTGCTAGCAGAGTATATCGTAAAACTTCTGTCGCCAATGCGACAGGCCGAGCCACCCTCCGGTGCTGGTGGAGCGGATGCGGAGATCGCCCAGTGCGACGTGTTTAAGCGCTGCGAAGGTTCATCGCTTCTGCGAACTCGAAACGTGAAATCGAACTTCGGTTCGTCTCATCTGCCCGTGAAGAGTGCGCCACACTCCGCCACGACACGGTATTTCTCTGGCTCATTGTCTCTGAGCCACAATAGGGTGAACACGAACACCTTGTCCAACCGCGTTCTTCATAATGCTTTTCATTTCCGTCTCAGTGATGTGGGAGTATTTCTCTTTATCCAAGAAGATCTGGCAGACCTTTTTGGAGTGAGAACGGACACGATCGCGGACTTCGTCAGGGTGACTGCGCTGAAGAAGGGGATTGCCAATAAACGACTCTGCCCGTGCGGGAGTGCTCTCCGTGTTGGGAAATGTCACCACATGCGGATTAACGATCTCAGAAAGCGGCTTGGGCGGCAATGGTTTCGATTTTTGTACGGCCAGGTACGGTCGGGATAGTCGCCTGACAGAAGTCCCGCAGATCACAGAGCTTTCACTACATCGGTTGCGGTCTCCAATTGTGTATCTCTTCCGCCCTTCAAAGCGTCCCGCGACAGCTCGATCG
>JAUTWY010000618.1 GCA_030838305.1 Acidobacteriaceae bacterium | reverse complement strand
TCGCTTGGAAATTCACACAGCCGCATACCGAAGTTAGCGTCGATATCCGCGGTAATGGATCAGTCGTCAGGCGGCAGGGCGGCGGAATCTTTGAGCGGACAGTCGCCGAGCGGGGAGCAATTTGGCTTTCCCCCGCCGGTTTGCGGGAAGATTTCATCGAGATCTCCGATCCTGTGCCGAGAATTTTGCATATCTATCTTCCGTCGAGCCACTTCTCCGCCAACAGCATTGGTATTGACCTCGATGAATCGGTGATCGCATCGCTCCGCTACGAAAGCAGCTTCCAGGACCCGCTTCTGGCTGAGATCGCATATGCAATTGTCTCGGAACTTCAGAGCGAGACTCTCGCCGGCAGGCTGCTGGCCGAGACCTTGGCCTCCAGTCTCGCAGCAAGACTGGTTCAAAACCGTGTCAGATCGTCACGTGCTCGGACTGTATTGCCTATCAGGCCGGAAGGATTGGACCGACGCAGGCTCTCCCGCGTATTGGACTGCATAGAGGCTAACTTGGAAGGCGATCTTACGCTTGATCACCTGGCATCGATTGCGTGCCTGAGTCGCTTCCATTTCGCGCGAGCATTCAAGGCCGCCCTAGGTAAAACTCCCCACCAATACGTCACCGCGAGGCGCATCGAGCTTGCCAAGGCGCTTTTGAGACGAAGAGAGCGGTCCTTGGTCGATGTTGCCCTCGCACTAAACTTTTCATGCCAAGCTAATTTCACACGAGCATTTCGGCGCCTAACAGGTCAGACACCGGGTCAGTATCGGAGCAGCTTCAGGTTGCAGTGACGAAAGCCACTACATTGTAGCGCTTGTATCTTTCCTCTCTTGAAATTAGTCCCGAGTTTGCAGGCGACGACATGTCATGTTCGCCTAGCCGATTTCTGCGTGCCTCTATAGTCAGCAATAAATGACAAAACTGCAGCAACCGTAGCAAAGCTACGACCAAGCAATCCGATCATGATTTCCGTCAGATCAGCCGCCCGGCCTGATCACAAAGCAAGTCAACTTGCCGATCGGCTCGCTTGACGCCATCGAAGTTCTCGCCGGGCCAACCATAGGAAGAACTATCATGGCCTCGGAACAGAAGGTCGCGGTGATTACCGGCGCCTCACAGGGCATCGGTGCCAGTTTGGTAAAAGGCTTCCGCGAGATTGGCTATGGCGTTGTTGCCACCTCCCGCTCGATTAGGGCGAGCGAGTTTGCCAGTGATGCGGAAATCCTTGTCATCGATGGCGACATCGCCGCCGCCTCTACTGCCGACCGCGTCGTCAGCGCGGCCATCGAGCGCTTTGGGCGCATCGACACGCTGGTAAACAATGCCGGCGTCTTCATCCCCAAGCCTTTCATCGACTATTCCGAAGCCGACTTCATGAGGATGACAGCTGTAAATCTGGCGGGATTCTTCCACATCGCGCAGAAGACACTGTCCTCGATGCTGTGGGCGGGCTCCGGTCACATCGTCAACATCACGGCAGCGATCGCCGAACAGCCAATGGCATCGCTTCCGGCGGGACTTGCCGCTCTGACCAAAGGTGGCCTTAACGCGGTGACCCGCTCTCTTGCGATCGAATACGCCGGCCGGGGTATTCGGGTAAACGCAATTTCGCCCGGCGTGATCATGACGCCAATGCATTCGCCTGAGACGCGCGAGTTCCTCTCTGGTTTGCAGCCCATGGGCCGAATGGGGGAGACACAAGAAATCGTCAACGCCGCCCTGTATCTCGAAAGGACCGCATTCGTCACAGGTGAAATCCTGCATGTCGACGGCGGTGCGTCCGCAGGCCGCTGGTGAGGAGGAGCGTGATGTGGCCGGATCGGCGCCTGATTGACCTTTTCAAGATAGAGCACCCATTGATCCTGGCACCAATGGCGGGATTTGGGACGGTAGAACTTGCAGCTGCGGTCTGCGAGGCTGGCGGCTTAGGCTCGATCGGTTGCGCGACGATGCAGCCACAGATCGCTGCGAAGGCAATTCAAGACTTCCGGGGACTGACGAGCAAGCCGCTCAACGTCAACTTCTTTTGTCACCTCCCAGCGAGTCGCGATGCTGAGCGCGAGCAAGCCTGGCATCGTCGGCTGTTACCCTACTATCGTGAGCTGGGGATCGACCATGGGCCGCGACCGTCCCGAATGGATCTTGCACCATTCGGCGAGCCCATGTGCGAGGTCCTAGAGAGCACCAAACCCGAAGTCGTGAGCTTTCATTTTGGCCTGCCAGACCACGCATTGTTGGCCCGGGTCAAGGCAGCGGGCTGCCGTGTCATGTCGTCGGCGACGACGGTCGAAGAGGCGCGCTGGCTGGAAGCCCGAGGCGTCGATGCCATCATCGCGCAGGGCTATGAAGCAGGCGGGCATCGCGGGATGTTTCTAGCCACGGACCTTAACAACACGATAGCCTCGCAACCGGGGACATTGGCCTTGGTGCCGCAGATCGTTGATGCTGTCAGCGTGCCGGTCGTAGCCGCTGGCGGGATAGCCGACGGGCGCGGCATCGCCGCCGCATTTGCGCTTGGCGCGTCCGCAACGCAAATCGGGACCGCCTATCTCCGCTGCCCTGAAGCAGTAACATCATCGTTGCATCGCCATGCCCTGCGACATGTGCGCGAGGATGCAACCTTGCTGACAAATGTGTTCTCCGGGCGACCCGCACGCGCCATCGCCAACCGGCTTGCTATCGAGCTAGGCCCGATCTCGGATGCTCCACCGGATTTCCCGCTGCCTATCGGGGCGCTAAGACCCTTGCAAGCCGAGGCGGAGTTAAAGGCTTGCAGCGACTTCACTCCGCTCTGGTCGGGCCAGTCCGCCCCGCTGGGCAAGGAGATGCCAGCCAAGGCGCTGACCCTCAAACTGGCGAGAGAAGCAATCGAACGGTTCAGGCATCTCGACGCGGATGATCGGTAGGCGGCAGCGGCATATTGAATGTCAGAGGAGGGAGTGACTTGGGGATCGTCTATGCTTGCGGATGCCGGCCATGTCGTCGTCGTTGATGATGATGCATCGTTCCGACAAATGGTGGTCAGGTATTTGGAAGATCACAATATGCCAACCAAGCCTGCCTCGAACAGAACCGAGCTAAATCGTCATTTTACGGGAACCGTCCCCAGCTTGATTATTCTGGATCTGCGGCTTGGCCAGGATGACGGGCTCGATCTGTTGCGGGAAATTCGTTCTCATTCGGATGTTCCCGTCATTATCACGACCGGCCATCGTCCAGATGAAATCGATCGCATCGTCGGCCTCGAGCTCGGCGCCGACGACTACATCGTAAAGCCGTTCAGCCTCAGGGAATTGCTTGCCCGTGTCCGTGCCGTGTTGCGGCGGCAGGAAATGGGGCGGGTGGCACGGACCCATGATCCGGAGCGAGGTGGGTACAGATTCGACGGCTGGCAGCTTGAACGGCGTGGCCGGAGGCTCCTCGATCGCGGTGGGACGCCGGTCTCGCTGAGCAAGGGCGAATATGCGTTGTTGCTGGCTTTTCTCGAAGCGCCTCAGCGGCCGCTCTCGCGGGAGCATTTGTTGCAGGCTACCCGAATCCACGAGGATGTTTTCGATCGCAGCATCGATGTCCAAGTGTTGCGGCTGCGGCGTAAACTGGAGACCGATCCCAGTAAACCGCGTCTGATTCAAACCGAGCGCGGCGTTGGCTATACCTTCGCGTTGCCGGTCGAACCGTTCTAAGAATGATGAAAATGTATCCCCGCGCGGTTAGGGTGTATTGCCCGCGCAGGTGATGATCTCGTAACCGGAGATAGAGTCTCCAAATCAGTTCACGGGAAATCACTGCCAATTTCCTGCCACGGCACGGACGTTGTAAGATCCTGAACGATCGATGTCGTCAAGCCGTCGAAGCTGGCGAGAGGCCCAACTGAGTATCTGGGCATAGAGAGGGGCCTCGCATGAGGCTGTTGCTGTCGAAGTGTCGTCCTTGGACGACCTCCAGCGGTCGGACCAGATTTAGAACAATTTGCAGGCCGCGCTGTCCACCGTTTACAACGATCGCGTTGAGCACCGGCGCGCTCGCGTCCGCTCGCCGCGATTCGCGCGAGCCCCTTCCAAAATAAACCTACATCTAGCCAACTAAACCTCCGTTCAATGGCGTCCCCAGTCATCGGACTTACCCTTAGCTGTAGGTGCGAGCCAAGGACAATCGTGTCGACGCCGCGGCCGACGGCCCCGACCATCGCCGCGGCTGGCATCAGTTTTGCAGGTGTCAACTGCCGGAGATAGGAAAGTCTGATGTTCGTGACGCTTGTGGCCGTTCTCTGTCATGTTTTGCCGGCAGGCCCCGGAGATTGTGTCGAAGAAATCGTCACCGACAGCAACCAAAGCAACATCACCCTTCAAAGCTGCATGATCCAAGGCCAGATCGGCATTGCTAAATGGATGTCCGAGCATCCGATCTACCA